>JAGVMW010000110.1 GCA_020053615.1 archaeon
CGATAGTTGCATCTCATTAAATGAAAACAGGACGGCAAAGCCGTCCTTGTTTTCAGGTGGATATGGTGCTATCACTCACAAAACGGACTGTGCCGCATGGATTTAAAAGAATTGAAGGAATACTTCCTACAGAAACTGTTTGCAAGTATCGCTTGTTCATAGATGGTCATCGTGTTCTGGCCAGAGAATATCCAGAGGGGATTTTTATTGCTGATGGCACTGCCGGTCAAATTGATGACCGATATTTAACGGGATATTATGATTTTTCCGTTAATGCTCCAAGAAAATTAAAGTTATTTTATACTAATGCAATTAGAAGGTGGAGAGAAGAAGATTTGGAAAAGAGAACGAAGAAACGATAATTTAGAGTAACCATTACCAACTTAGATTTACCATTTTCTACTCCCCGAACTTATCTTTCAGCAATCTTTCCCGTACGTCCTCTTCTGGCGTAGCATCCCAGCCAACCCATCCATTAAAATTACAGCGAAAAGCCTGATAAAAGATTACTCGCTCAGGCTCGGACTGAAATCTAACCGGCACTCGATAGCCTCTAAGAATAGAATAGTTCTCACCGAACAGAAATTGGGCTTGTTGCTCAAGTTGCTGGACTGCAGATGGAGATAGAGGAGTACATCGGCTCCAATAAATCTGGAATGGTATTTTAGTATTATCACGGATAAGAGATTCTAATAAATCTGCTGGAATGAAAGGTATTGGTGCGGGCATTTGTATCACTCTTCAAATTAAAAGTAAATCTGCTTCTCCTCTTTCTCGCTCAGATGAAATAACATACTCATTCAAGCATTCCGCCAGTTCATCCGCATCCAAAAATATTCTCTCGGGATTATCTTTCCTTAACAAGTTTAACGAATATATTTCGCTCCGACCATACGCCTTTGAGAAATCGCGAAACTCTTCTTCTGTAACCGGGCCAGCATTATCTTTATCTACCATCTTTCTACTCATTCTAAGATGAAACTGCAAATTGCTCCAAGAAGGGTTGCGCATTTCTAACTCCGCGAGATGAATCTTTAAATCCAACTGGTCCGGATTAGCAGGAGCGATATAATCGTTCATATATCCTAATCCAAGAGTAACTATCTGTTCAATAAACTCTGGGTAAGTTCTAGCTCCAAAAACGTAATCGCTCTGAAAATGGTTCTCCTGTAGACTTTCTTCACGGACCATTCTCAAAAATAAATTAATGGGATGAGAAACAATGAGTTCTTTTGGCTCTGGAGGGTTCATCTTAATTTAACCCTCTCTGCTCCAATATCTCTGTATCCTCTTTTGTTTTCTCTTCCAGACCGCCATCAGCAATTTGCTTTTTTAATCTGACATTCTCTTCCCAAGCTTGATAAAGGTTACACTCCTGCTCGTCATTATTAGCGCTATCGCAGTGATTGTAACGGAATTCATTACCTAAATGATTATACAATCCACAACGCTTATACAATTTACACTTATCTGAGTTGTACTTACAAACCATTTTATTTTACCTCCAACTAATATTTAAAACACTCATCACCACAAAAATATCAAAAAATCTACTTCTTCTTACTTTTCTCTACAATCTTAGATAATTTCAGCCTTTTAATCAGCTCTTTATACCGATTTCTAATCGTAACTTCCGTAACCCCCGCCACATCTGCAACTTCCCGCTGCGTTCGCTTCTCTCCATGTATCAACGAAGCCACATACAACGCAGCAGCAGCAATACCAGTCGGTCCTCTTCCAGAAGTCAATTCGATATCCCGCGCCATCTCTAAAATCTCTACTGCTTTAGACTGCGATTCTGGAGTTAACTTAAGAGCTGAAGCAAATCGAGGAATATAATCTGCTGGATTACTGGGCTTGATAGAAATCTCCAATTCTCGGGTAACAAAACGATAGGTTCTTCCAATCTCTTTTTTCTCAATGCCGGAAGCTTCGCCCATCTCATCTAACGTGCGGGGAACTTCATGACGCCGACACGCAGCATAAAGAGCACCAGCAACAACCGATTCCATAGAACGACCTCTAACTAAACCTTTCTGGACCGCCAGCCTATAAATTCTAGCCGCTTCCTCTTCTACCGACTTGGGTAGCTTTAAAAAGGAGCTAACTCTCTTCAATTCGGCTAAAGCCACTTTCAAATTCCGTTCAATAGCAGTAGAAATGCGAATATTCCACTTTCTCAAACGATTAAACCTATCTCTATCTTTATTTGAGCTTAACTTATATACATCCGCAGCAGTTCCTACTTCCGTACCTAAACCACGATCAAACGACGTTTCTGAAGAAGGCGCTCCAGTTCTTCTCTTGCTAGCTCCTCCACCATCTTCATCAAAATCTCTCCATTCTTGAGAAAAATCAACCATCCTGTCTTCAATAACTAACCCGCAATCTCGGCATACAGTCTCGCCTTTCTCTACCTCACGATAAATGTTCTTGCTGGCGCATTCCGGACACTCTTTGATGGTTTTTCGTATCATTTTTAAAGAACTTTGAGGAATAATTACCCCAGCGTTAAACATTAAGTTTAAATATAACACCTGCAACTTATTTATAAATCTTTCGGTGGAAATAGAGGTGACAACCAAAAATAACTGTTAACAGAAACCTTTATATACTTCTGAAAAATACCACTGCTCATGAAAAAAAGAGGCCAGTTAGGAATGATTGAGTTTCAGTATTTTATGACCGGATTAGTAATAGGAATTATTGTTGCTGCCGTGGTTATTTATTTAAGTATAAACGGAGTCATTCCTATCAGTTTGAAATCGATGTTCTGCGGGATTGTTACGAAAGGAAAGTAGAGAGAAGTATTTGTTTAATTTCTATTAGTACAGAGAACATCCCATCAAATTAAACGGAAGCTGAATAATACAGCTCAATATCAGAAACATCAATACTGCTCCTAGAACTAAACCAATAACCAATGCTATAAATATTGCTAAGTATGGATGTTCTTGTATAGTACCGATATCACGTAACATCAAAAAATAAAAAATCATTTTTAAATGCTTATAAACAAAAACCCGACCACCCCATATACTTCTTTTTTTCCAGAATGTTACGTGAAATCGATACCGTAAGAGCTATCTCGTCGGCAGACCTATAGTATCGATTTCACGTTACTTGTACCGAAATTGCGTAACATTTTCGTGGCTTTTTAAAGCCGCTTTTTGTATGCCTCATTTGGTGTTAAGTAATCGGTTGCTTCACTCAGTCTCCCGTCGTTGTACCAGTTAACAAACTCATCAACTGTTTTGAAGCGTTCATCAAATTCTTTCTCAAAAATATCAAACCACTTCTCGTTCTTCCCATTGGTTTGAGGATGTCTTCTCTTTGATGGAATAAAGATTATCCCCAATTCTCCAATGGCTTCTTGGAAAGCATGGTTCGCTTTTCCATGCTTGTCAAACTTGTTAGGAATAAATTGTGAGCCGCGGTCACTATTCAGTTCAAACGGAATAACCTCATGTTCAGCAATAGCTGTATGTAATACTGCTATGGAATTTTTCTCAGTAGCATTATCAAACAC
>JAGVMW010000129.1 GCA_020053615.1 archaeon
AAGTCAGAAAATGGAAAAACACCAATGATTTTAGAGGACAAAACCTCTAAAATTTGGTGCTGGAATGACTTCTTTATGTATCGTTAACTCCCCACTACCAACTCCAATTTTCATTGAATAAATTCTTGATTCATTTCATGGATTAACCTCTGCCGGTAGTTGTAAGTATTAGCCTGTTTAACATAAGCCAACCATCCGAATACGCATCGAAAAATAATATCTGAGTCTATCTCTCCGGATAAATATGCTCTTCTAAAAGCATCTATTTTGCAATTAAATTTATGCATGTTTTTCTTTCTGATTAAGCGATGATGATTAAATATCCTAAATCCCAAAAAGTTTATCCCGGAACAAACCGGTAGAATTTTAGATTTGTCTGGATGAAGTTTTAATTGCAAATATTGGTTGAGAAAAGTGTCAATTAGAGATTGATAAAAAGATAACTGATTTTTTATCTTGATTGAGGATCACAAAATCATCGACATATCTTAGATAATATTTGGCTTTAAGCTTGTGTTTTACAAACTGGTCTAATTCATTCAAATAGACATTAGCGAAAAATTGGCTGGTTAAATTTCCTAGAGGCATACCAATGTCTTTCTGACCAGAGAAATAATTGTTCAGAATTGTTTTAATCAGCCATATAACTCTTATATCTTTAATTTTTCGTTGAATTATATTTAAGAGGACCTGATGATTGACAGCTTCGAAATAATGCCGAATATCTGCTTTGAATACAAAACAATTTCGAGTGTTATTTTTGGAAACTTTCCTTTTGAAATGGTCAAATCTTTTGATTGCTTTTAACGTGCCTTTGCCTTTCCGATTGGCGTAAGAATCATAAATGAAGACTTTATTAAAGATTGGTTCAATAATGTTGTACAGGGCATGATGCACAATCCGATCTCTGAAATCGGACTTGCTGATGGTTCTGGTTTTTGGGTCGCGAATAACAAAAGTTTTTAGTGGTTGGGGCTGATAAATGTGAAACAATAACTCGTTTCTCAACTGAAAGAGATTATCTTTTAAATCTTTTTCAAATTTAATCACATAAAGTTTCAGAGTTTTCCCTTGTTTTGCCCTATGAAAAGCCAATTCCAAATTTTTATAAGAACAAACCTGAGAATATAGGTCATCATCCATTTTGTAGTAGAGTTTAGGGTAAAGTAAAATCCCAGCCGTAGTGAATCTATTCCGAGGACACGACCGTTGTTGTTGAAGTTGTAGTTGCCGTTAAGGTTGTTGTTGATGTAGTTGTTGCCAAGGACCAGTCAGCGCCCCTAAGTGGCCCCCTCACTTAAACGAGCACTGCCCCTTCATCAAGCTGTTGGAGCTGTATTTTATGACCCAAAATGGCCTTCGTGAGAGGACGTGTAGATCCAAGCTAGTTCCGCTCATGATTGATTATGAGCAGGCAGCTGGGACAATCAACTAAAAAGAGTTTGATTTAAAAGAGTTTGATTTAAAAAAGTAACGAGAAAAAAAGAAAATTAAGATAATTTGACATTTCCTGCTGATACCGGCACATAGAGTTTTCCATTGAATTCAAAAGCTCTGCCCTCAGTTAAAGCTGATTGAACTTTTTCCTCAAGTGGTTTGGCTTCTGGAACTGTATTTTTCAATGCGTCCTCCTTCGGAGGAACAATGACTGGGCTCGCTTCGCTCGCCAACGACGACTCTACCCCGAGGACACGACCGTAGTTGCTGAAGCTGCAGCTGCCGTAAAGGTTGCCGTCGATGTAGATGCTGCTAAGGACCAGCCAGCGCCCCTTGGACACATCACCTAAATCATTAGCAATTCCTAAAAACATTTTACTTCCGATTTTCTTACTGAAAGAATCTAAATATTGCTCGGCTCGTTCTTTCCCACCCAAAAAAGGAATTATCATGGGATGAGCCAAAGCTTTACTGACTTTAATATCATCCGAACCAGCATTCATTAATTCTTGATGATCTCTGACAAAAACTGTTTTATCATCCGCTAAATCAAGCAATTTTAAGAATTCATCCTGAGGCATAAGCCCTGCGCCATTAACCAGACCGTTCTGGTAAACTTTTTTAAGATTTTCTAGATCTGAAAAATAATTCGGCTGGTGAGAATAAACCACCACTGCCTTACCGGCTTTGCATCTGCCGGTAACTATAATACTCGGTTGAGTGAAGCCCTTCTGCCACAAATAATTGTTGCAATTAGGAGCAATTTTGGCGTCAACCAGTTCTGGAATGAACCAAGGCCGGATTTTAGCTTCTACACATTCAGTGTAAGCACTTAGGATGCCGTTTAACTCTAATCTTTCAAAGACCTGAAGGTCTTGATTTCTTATACCGGCAATCGAAGTTGTTATTTTTAGCATTTTGGGTTTCACCTTTTTGAGATTTTTAAATTATCTTTAAATTTGTTTAATAGAGAAGTAAAAAGAGGGTGGATTTATAAATGTTTTGGTGGTTTATTACTTCAAAGTTACTACCCCCTGAGTAAATATTCAAAGTAATCTATATAAACACCCTGCTTAATTCTACCACTAAATGAAATCATCTGAGCTAAAACAGAAATATCTGGACTTTTTTAAGAACAAAGGACATACTATCATTCCTTCCGCTTCGCTAATTCCAGTTAATGACCCCAGCGTTCTGTTTAATACCGCAGGAATGCAGCCATTAGTTCCATTCTTAATTGGACAGAAACATCCGCAGGGAAAACGCTTAGTTAATGTCCAAAAATGTTTACGTACAGTAGATTTTGATAATATTGGAGATGATACTCATCACACCTTCTTCCAGATGCTTGGTAATTGGTCCTTAGGCGATTACTTCAAGAAAGAATCTATTGCCTGGAGCTTTGAGTTTCTAACTGCTCAAAAATGGTTGAGTTTACCAATAGACAAATTAGCTTTTACAGTGTATCAAGGAGATAAAGTTGTACCCAAAGATGAAGAATCAGCTGAAATTTGGAAAAGTTTAGGTGTATTCAAAGATAGGATTGCTTATTTGGGAAAAGATAACTTCTGGAGCGCAGGAGAGAAAGGACCATGCGGACCATCTACCGAAATATTCTATTGGAAGTCCAAGAGTAAAACGCCTAAGGTATTTGATGCTAGTGATAATAATTGGGTGGAAATCTGGAATAATGTATTTATGACTTATAATCGCAAAGAAGACGGAACTTTAGAACCGCTTAAACAAAAAAATGTAGATACGGGCATGGGTTATGAACGAACCTTAGCTGCTCTTACTGGAGAACAAAGCGCTTATGAGACAGATTTGTTTTTGCCGTTAATTAAAAAAATCGAAGAGCTTAGTAAGAAAACGTATGCCTCTGAAAAGAAAAACATGCGTATTATCGCTGACCATCTGCGAGCAGCAGTGTTTTTAATTGGAGATCAGAATGGTATCGTTCCCTCAAATGTGGATCAGGGATATGTACTTAGGCGGTTAATCCGTAAAGCGATTAGATTGGGGAAACTGATTGGAATAGGCGGATGTTTCACGGTGCAAATTGCAGAGATAGTGGTTAAAGAGTACAAAGATTCTTATCCAGAATTACATCAAAATTATTCTAAAATATTATTTGAGTTAGAAAAAGAGGAACATAAATTTAATTCTACGTTAGAACAGGGATTGAAAGAGTTTGATAAAATAGCTGTTCAGAGTAAAATGATTTCTGGAAAGGAAGCTTTCTTATTGTTCCAAAGTTATGGCTTTCCGTTAGAGATGACGCAAGAATTAGCGGTTGAAAAGAATATTAAAGTAGATGCAGTCGGCTTCAAAAAAGAATTTGAGCATCATCAAGAATTATCCAGAGTCGGAGCAGAACAGAAATTCAAAGGCGGATTGAGCGATGCTTCTGCTGAAACCACTAAACTGCATACTGCGACTCATATTTTAAACGAAGCGTTGCGGAAAGTGCTGAAAGAAGACATTAAACAACGAGGCAGTAATATCACTTCAGAACGTCTAAGATTTGATTTCAATTTTGACCGCAAGTTAACTGAAGACGAGATCCAGAAAATAGAAGCGGAAGTGAATAAAGTAATTAAAGAGAAATTAGAAGTAGTTAGAGAAGAAATGCCGGTAGAAAAAGCGTTTCAATCTGGAGCGCATGGTGAATTTGGCACTAAATATCCTCCTAAAGTTTCAGTTTATACTGTGGGAAAGAATTATTCCAAAGAAATTTGCATGGGTCCGCATGTGAAGAATACTTCCGAACTGGGAAGGTTAAAGATAATTAAAGAAAAATCATCTGCTACGGGGATTAGAAGGATTAAAGCAGTGCTGGAGAAGTAAAGTTTGTTTAGCATCATAAGGTCGAAACGCCTACGAGTTTCATTATCTGTCCGTCGCAGGGGGATGTCCCTCACGGGGAAGCAGGACTTGCGACGTTCACGTCTAGCGTTTCGAAGATGCTAAACAAATACGAGAAGAGTTAAAGGTAGTCGTCTAAGCAAAAGAGTTACTTTTGTTTAAAATAATTAAAAGAGGTGATAAATATGCAGAAAAACATTCAGGTAAATCAGTCGGTAGCAATTCTATGTGATGGAAATAACATCGAGAGAAGCATTCATGAGATTGCTGGGAATACAAACGCTATGATTAATTTTGATACGCTGATTCCCAAGTTGCTTAATGGTCGAGGATTAAACCGGCTGTTCTATTTCCGCGAAGGCAGAAACATCTCTTCCAAGCTGGCGGAGAGATTGCACACGTTGTATTATGGCTCAGTTGTTCCTTGCCACAAGTCAGCAGATATTCCTTTATCCATCAAAGCTACGCAGTTAGCGGCTAAAGTTGATACGATAATTATCATGTCTGGAGATTCGGATTATGTGGAATTGGTGCTGCACCTGAAAGCAGAAGGAGTGAGAGTAGAAATTGCGGCGGTAGAAGATACTACGGCGCAGATTCTGAAAGAAGAAGCGGATTATTTCCACCCCATTACTAAAGAAGACTGGTTTGTGTTCAATCCTGGACCGATGAGAGCGATGGGCGGGAAAAGGAAAAGTCTGGAATAAAGAATAAATAAGCCCTTGGGGAGATTTGAACTCCCGACCTTTTCCTCTCTGTCATCCTTACGGAATATACCAAGGAAACGCGCTTTAGTGGATATATTCTACCACTGCGCTACAAGGGCGTTAGTTTAGATAAATGTCTTTTGTTTGAAAAACCAATTTCCTTTAAAAATCTACCTAATTGTTCTAAGCCGTAAATCTCCAGCGAGTTTCTTTTACCATCGCGGTTACTTGTATTCACATATAAACTAAAATCTTTAGAGAGAATCTCAGCTAATTGTTTAATCAGGGGGATACTTGCCATTTGTAGAACTATTCGCGGGTATGGCTGAGAATACTTCTTTCTTTTATCAAAAAACAAGCATCCATCAGTGTCAAAAATACCTTTGATTGCAGCTTTAATAAATTCATCCTTTTCTAGGCACAGTCCGTTTTGTGAGTGATAGCACCATATCCACCTGAAAACAAGGACGGCTTTGCCGTCCTGTTTTCATTTAATTGTTTTCATTTAATG
>JAGVMW010000059.1 GCA_020053615.1 archaeon
AGATTTTAAGAAAATCAGGATTAATGAACATTCAGTAAATCCAAAATGGAATTATACTTTATCAAGAATTTAAGACTTTATTCTTAGGCTCTCTCTAAACATTGTTTGTAAAATAGTGTATTCTTAGAACTTTTTCTAAAATATTTAGTATCTCCATCTCGCGTTTCGTCCACGTGTATCTAAATGGGTGAAAGAACTGCCCTTACCAATCCCGCCATTAGCGAAAAGATATTCTGCTGTTCTTCGAATGGCCTTATATCCTAAATCAATATCTACTCCATCACCAGAACAATGGCGACTTTTAGTTGGTTGACGATGATACACTATTCGGTAAAGGCGATCATTGTAACCATAAGAACGATAGCCGGAATTTATTTGCACGGGTCGTTTTAACTTTGCCCGGAGACGATCTAATCTTTTGAGTAAATCTGGCTCTAAACGGAGGTGGGTATAATATAAATCTCCCCAACGAGTTTGGGTGTATTCTTTCCGAGCTAAAGAAGGGGTTTCAATTCTGGCAAATTCGCCTAAAGTAAAGTATTTAGAAACTCTTTCATCTAAATCTCCCGCTCTTACCCGTACTAAAGGATTGCCAGAACTCCAAGGGTCATAAAATTCCTGACCTTGTCCAACTAATCTTGGGTCGGTAACTACTTCTAATTCCAATCCACTTGGAAATTTCAATTTTTTTCTAGTAAACGGTTTCTTTTTAGGAACAGATTTTTGGCTTTCTTCTCCGGTTTCTTTTACGCGGGCAGGTTTCTTAAGGGGGATTTTTCTGCAGGGTAAAGATAATTTTTGTCCAGGATAAATTAAATCTTCATCTTTCAATTGTTGATTTAAATCTAATACCTCAGAAAGGGTAGTGCCCCGTTCATAAGCAATCCCTAAGAGCGAATCTCCTTCCTGGATTTGATAGGTTTGACTTAAAGTCAGGCGTTGACCGGGATGAAGGATACTTTTCTGATTGAGGTTAGGATTACATTGGAGTATTTCTTCTACAGTTAGACATGTTTTTGCAGCTATTTTAGTTAAGAAATCACCGTTTTTAATTCGATATTCTTTAGCAGGACTAATTGCGGCTAACACTAACGAAAATAGTGCGCCGAGATACATGCTTGAGGTCATTTTCTTTTTAAAATGAAGCTTATTCTTAAATCTTCTGGTCGTTCTTACTGATAGGTTACAATACGTTCACCAACTCCATAAAACTTATAAAGTCGTTCTCAGAGCCATAAACCTATGTCCGAACAACTTAAAAAAGATGCGTTAGAGTACCATTCTCAGTCTCCTGCCGGAAAAGTGAAGACTGTGCCTACTAAATCATGTACTAATGCTCGGGAATTATCATTAGCATACACTCCCGGTGTAGCGTTCCCTTGTCTAGAAATACAAGCTCACCCTGAATTAGGATATGAATACACCTCTCGAGGAAATCTAGTAGCAGTTATCTCCAATGGAACTGCCGTTTTAGGTTTAGGTGATATTGGTCCGTTAGCCGGAAAGCCAGTTATGGAAGGCAAAGGAGTATTATTCAAAAGGTTTGCCGGAGTAGATGTGTTTGACCTTGAAATTAATGAAAAAGATCCGCAGAAAGTGATAGAAATTGTAACTTCACTAGAACCAACGTTTGGCGGAATAAACTTAGAAGACATCAAAGCTCCGGAATGTTTTCAAATCGAAGAAGAATTGATTAAAAGATTAAAAATACCGGTTTTTCATGATGACCAGCACGGGACAGCAGTTATTAGTTCTGCCGCGTTACTGAATGCGTTAGAAATTACGGATAAAAAGATTGGCGATATTAAAGTTGTTTTTTCTGGAGCAGGTGCAGCGGCTATTGCTTGCGCTAATTTATATTTAGATATTGGAGTAAAACTAGAAAATGTATTAATGGTAGATTCTAAAGGAGTAATTACTACTAAACGTTTGCCGGAATTAAACGCTTACAAAACTAAATATGCTCAAGATACTTCTAAAACAACTTTGACTGAAGCATTGCAGGGAGCAGATGTATTTGTAGGAGTATCTCAAGCGAATCTGCTTACGCCAGAAATGGTACAATCTATGGCGTCCAAACCGATAATCTTTGCTTTAGCTAATCCTACTCCGGAAATTTCATACGACTTAGCTAAGCAAGCTGTTCCGGAAGCCATTGTAGCTACTGGCAGAAGTGATTTTCCTAATCAAGTAAATAATGTGTTAGGATTTCCGTTCATCTTTCGTGGAGCTTTAGATGTGCGAGCGAATACAATAAACAAAGAAATGAAATTAGCCGCAGTAAAAGCATTAGCTAAATTAGCTCATCTGAACATACCTAATGAAGTAGTTCAAGCTTATGGAAAAGAATTTTCATTTGGTGCTGATTATATTATTCCTAAGCCATTTGATCCGCGAGTATTGTTTTATGTGGCTCCGGCAGTGGCTCAGGCAGCGATGGATTCAGGAGTAGCTAGGAAGCCGATAACAGATATGAAAGAATATGTTAAAGGGCTGAAGAAGCTGGCTAAAAAGCTGGCGAAAGGAAAGTTTTGAAAGGGATATACCCCCTCTTTTCTTCTTTGCTACACATTAAAGAATATTTGGAATAAGCTTATAAAATCTTTCATCTTTCTTTATTAAAATGAGCTGGTTTAACCAAACATTGGGCAGTTTAAAAGTACTATTAAATGCTCTTCAAAGAGATATGAGCGATGATAATTTTAGAACTTTTTATGTGGGGGTAGAAGAAAAATTAAAGATTTTGAATGAAGAATTGAAAGAACTTAGCTATTTAGAGTCTAATGCTCGCAATATTAAGAGTAGAGTAGAGAGTATACAATCTTCTTTTAATGACTTACTTTTTCTAAAAGATGATATTCATGGTAAATCTCCCAAAGAAAAAAAAGCAGAAATGAGACGATTTTCAGAGGCATTAGATAAATTATCAAACTCACTTGGTGAAATGAAAACTCCCAATCGCCCCAAGGGGCGGGGTACAAGAAATGAAGAAACTACTTCATTTCTGTACAGAAGGCTTCGGCCTTCTTGTATCTGTCAACAGCACA
>JAGVMW010000009.1 GCA_020053615.1 archaeon
ATGAGATGCAACTATCGCATCTCAGCCCAGAAAATCACTCTCGATTTTTCTGGGCAGTGGTGATAATGGTGCTATCACTCACTTTTTGGATTGTGCCCACCTAACGCAATAGTTATATAGTATTATCTCTTTTCTAAGTGTTATGAGATGGTTCACGCTTAACAACTTTCCGTTAGAGAACAAAACAATATTTCTACGCGTAGATTATAATGTACCGTTAGAAACCACAGTAGAAAGTAGGAGACGTAGCAAAAACACCATCAAAATAGCTGATAACTCCAAAATAAAAGCATCATTACCGACTATCAATTATCTCCTCTCTAAAAACTGCACCATAATCCTAGCCACTCATCTCGGCGAGCCCAAAGGGAAATTCATTCCTGAACTAAAAACTGACCCCCTCGCAAACGAACTACAAAAACTCCTTCCAAAAGTAAACATTAAAAAACTCAACGACTGCATTGGCAAGGAGCTTAAAGCAGAAATATCAAAAGCCAAATCACTTTCCCACTCAACCAAAACCACCCAAAAACAAATATTTCTGTTAGAAAACCTACGTTTCTATAAAGAAGAGGGAGAAAATGATTTTACCTTCGCCCATTCTCTAGCAGACTTAGCCGACGTTTATATCAACGATGCTTTTGCTGTATCTCATAGGACCCATGCTTCAGTTTCAGCCATAGCCAATTTTCTACCTGCAATAGCTGGCTTTTTGATGGAGAAAGAAGTAACAAACTTAAGTAAAGCGTTCTCTAACGTTCATCCTACAGTGTGGCTGATGGGCGGAGCTAAGTTAGATAAGATTGAGCTTATCAACCAAGCCTTAAAGCGAGCGAATCATATTCTAATCGGCGGAGCATTAGCTTTTACGTTTCTTAAAGCACAAGGAATTAACATTGGAATGTCTAAGTTTGACTCCAGTTCGTTAGAACTAGCGAAAAAACTGTTGAATGAACATCCAAATAAAATAATCTTGCCAGTTGATTTTGTAGTTTCCGAAGAATTCAAAGTTAAAGCTAAAACTAGTATCGTAAAGCACAATCAAATAAAAAACAACCAAATTGCGTTGGATATCGGGCCTGAAACTATTCACAATTTTCAACAATATTTTATCCCAGCCAAATTAATAGTATGGAACGGTCCTTTGGGCTATTTTGAATGGGCTAAGTTTGCTCATGGTACTAAAGAAATCGCTCGTTTTCTTGGAAAATTAAATGCAATCAAGCTCGCCGGAGGTGGAGAAACTGCTGCAGCTATACAGAAATTTGGAGCAGAACACAACTTCACTCATCTATCTACCGGCGGTGGAGCTTCGTTACAATTCCTTTCTGGAAAGAAACTACCGGGGATAGAAGCGTTGGAAGAGAATTATAAGAACAAAAAATGGGGAATGAAAACTAATTAAGCCTCAGTTCCACTTCCTTCCCCCAACTCTCTCCCACTACCTGCCTAAACCTTTCTTTAGCTTTCAACTGTAGTGCTTTTCGTTCTTCAATCTCTTTTCTAATCTCCGCCACGATATCATTCAAGCGTTTCAGCTCATCTTGATAATGCTCTAAGCGATAATTCAAATCATCTAACTTCATCTGCAAAGAACGATTAGGAACAAACTGCTCTATCTGAAGATACTTCCTACGCAGCTCGCAGTAATCTTGATGTAATTTTCTTAATGCGCCTTGGTTAGTCTGCTCCACCCTCTCCCGAAGCAACGCAATATCTTTATCATCCACCATAAATTTCCCTTCGTTAACTGCCATCCATAATCTTCTTACTACGCTCATTATCATCAGCTCATCATCTTCGTAAAACGCTTGGACAAAACTTCGAGCATAATCTTGCAGTAAAGAATTATCGGGTTCGGATTGAGAAAATTTTTCTAGATAGGGGATTAGCGGAGAAAAAAATATCAATAATTTTTGTTTGGCATCTTCTAACTCAGGAGTTACCTGCTCCAACTGTTTTTCTCTCTCTTCCATGAACTTATAATCTTTATCCTCTTTAAATTCAGCTAACTCATGTTCTTTTTCTCTAAGGCTGAATTTAGTGTCCTGAATCCGCTGCTGATTAATATTAATGCGTTCTCCTAATTGGGTTAATTCGTTAAATGAATCGATTAAAATTGAATTAATCCTCTGCAATAACGCTATTTTATTCCATCCGGTTTCATTGAACTTCTGCTCAAATCCATCACGCAGCACATTTAATTCAATCATCTCTTTCCATAATGGATTACTTGCAGAACCGTTGCTTGCATTAGCACCAACATCGTTATCTGAAACTGCACCCAATGCTACCAGCAGTTCTTCGCTGAAAGTTCCTTTCTCAATTTTTTCCAGCAGTAAATTTGTCCGTTCTTTAAGCGTGCGATTAAATCGAGAAATATTTGTCAGACTAAGCGGATGTTTGGTGTTGAGTAATTTAACAATAGATTGTGCTTCCGAAAATAAAGAGTTTATTTCTCCTACCGAGGTATATTGCAGCTTAGAAAAATCAACTTCCTCCTGCCATTTGGTTAATTTACTGTCTAATTTCCAGCTGTAATCTTTAAGATGAGTGAGATAGTTGCTAAGTTCTGATTCTAGATGAGTTGAAGAAAGGGTTTCTGCTTCACGCTGCTTAATCCATTGCAGAAGTTGGTCGAGTGATATTTCTTCAATTACTGGTTTGGAGGGTTCTTCTACTTTAGGTTCTTCTTTCTTACTGAATATTTTCTTGATTCTGCCCACAATACACCCCTGTATGTACATAGTATCATAAGGTCAAAACTCGATTCATTCACAGGAGCTAGCTCGTCGTCAGGTAAACTCGACCAGTCTCGTAATGTTGCTACGCAACAAGATGCTCCCTACGGGAAGACAGAGCTATCTGCGTCTACATCAAGAGTTTTGAAGATACTATGCACATACCATCCTCTAGGTTTTCTCAAGAAAGAGAGTATTTAATGATTTCGATACACAAAAATACATGTATAGTACCGAATTAGGTTTACATCAAAAATCAAAAAATCGTTTTTAAATGCTTATAAACAAAAACCCGACCACCCCATATACTTCTTTTTTTCAAA
>JAGVMW010000027.1 GCA_020053615.1 archaeon
CTCCAAAGTCGAATCCGGCAATAAGTATTCCTACATTAGCTTGAAGAATTTTAGTTGCAGCATCCGTAGCTTTGCTTTTCGTCACACTGATTAACGCTTTTTCTAAAGCATCAATCCTTTCCAACCCGCCATCTGACTCCAAATTAGGGAGCAATTCTTTAGCCTGCTGTTCATTTAATTGGGTATACATCTTAATCAAATCAATTTTATTTGCAGTCTCTTTTTCTGCATTTAATCTATCTGCATTCTTGGAAGTAAACTGAGAGTAAGAGATATTTACTTTTGCTTCCAATCTAGCCAATCGTTCTGGATCTCCAAAAATAGACGAGCGGCATAGTGGTGAAAAATCGTCAGGAATTATTCCCTCAGTATGCATTTCTTTTATTTTTGACCATATCCTTCCCAATAAAGGAAGATAAGTCTCATCAAAAGTTTTCTGCTCGATATCAGCGATATTTCCATTGGTAACAGCTTTAATTCTGGAAGCGTAAACGTTGCCAAGAGTAGATTCTATGGCCTTATATCTTCGGTTTATTTCTTCTTCAGGTAAAAGTGATTTTGCAGGCGGTTCGGTTGGTGATAGGGGAGAAACGGGAGTTATCGGAACGTTTGCTACTGGTGGCACTACAGAAACTTCTGCTGGCGGAACGCTAATTATGGCCGGTTCTGGTTTTCCTTGGCCGGTTTTAGCCAGATACTTATCAATTTCTGTTTTCAGGAATCTCCATCGATGGCCTTTTCTCTCTGCAGATAAAGTTCCTCCCGCTACTCGATATTGCAGTCCTCGGTTGGATATCCCTAATTTTTCTGCCGCTTCTGAAGTGGTGTAATAATCTTTTTCTTCTGTTGCCCCAGTAGTTTCTCTTGTAGCTGTTGGTACAGCTGATTCTGCTGGTGCTGTTACCTTCGTATCCAGTGTTTCCGCGTTTTTCTTTCTAATACTTATTAAGTATGCATCAAAACTGGTTTTATCTATCTGCCATCGTGTTTGTTGCACACCTGGAGGACAAACTTTTTCTGCTTTATATTTTCCTCCTTTTGTTCTCATCTGAACTAACCTAGAACTAATGCCTTCGAGAGCTGCTGCTTCTGAAATAGTATAATAATCGCGTGGTTCTGCTGAGATGGATTTTTCTGCATTAAGATTTGATTTTACACTTACGATAGCAACCGACATTACTTCATCTAAAGAGGCTGGGGATGCAGCAGGGACTGTTGCTACTCTGTTTTTGCTTTTCTTTTGTTTAGTTAAATATTCATTAAAATCAGTTTTAGGAAAAGTCCAGGCATAACCAGTGCGGCTGAATGTGTTGGTAATCTTTTGGACAAAAAGCATCTTTCCAGTTTTGATTCTCATCAACACACCATTGGCGGTTATCCCTAATTTTTCTGCCGCTTCAGCAGTAGTGTAATAATCCTTTCCTCCTGCGGTTTCAGCAGTTTCTCCTGCGGTCGTTAGTACAGCTAATTCTACTGGTTCCGCCGTAGTTATCTTCGTATCTAATGTTTCCGCTTTCTTTCTGCGCTTTCCATAATCCCCCTGGCTGCGATGGGCAATAAACGCATTTACCGAAGCACGATATTTTTCCGGCAACGTCGCGGTTATCTCTTCATATGAATTACCAGCTCTAACTTGCGGCTTAATTATCTCTTCTTTGACATATTCTTCTACAAAATCATCTAAACTCTCTCTTCTGACTAAAATTCTTTTTTTATCGTCCCTCTCTGCCGGAAGTTTCAAGCCGGATTTGCGGTTAAGATATCTTTCCGCATAAGTCTTGGCAGGAATTCCTACGTCGACACTGGATGTACAATATTCTTTCCCGCACTCTTTCAACTTTCCAGCAATGTAACGGCTTGCTTCAACTAATCCCATTAAATTAGGATTCGAAGATACTAATGGTACTCTTTTTTTGATGACATGTCGATATCTTTCTGCCCATTCCTCCACCGCTGTACGAGGAATAGCACTAAAAACAAAGCCGCTTCTGGACTGACTTTTAATTTTCCACTTATCTGAGTCAGGATGAGCATTGATTAAATTACCCGTACTACCGTAACTTAATCCCAATAATTCAGCAATTTCACCCACTGTAAATTTCTCTTGGTCAGGAACCACAATAGTTCTTCCACTTGCCTTCTCCTCTACTCCCGATTTCGAAACATCTGGTGGCACTACTACTTTACTCACTATTTCATCCACGCTTTGAGCTACAGGGACGTCGGTTTTGCTTTTACCGATTCTTTGCTGGTCAAAATTAATGATACTCTTTCCTTGAATTCTCAGCCATCCTCTTTGGACCTGACCTTCCTCAACATAATCATTTTCAGCTGATAATAATGGCAACTCTCTCTTTTCTCTATCTATGCGATTATCAATGATTTCTCGTATGATCCTAGATCCTCTTTTTGTATACCCCAACAGTTCAGCAGTTTGGCCGGTAGTATATTTTTTGGAAGAATCTACTTTCATACCGGTGGAAAGGAGATATTCTCTTGCTTCTCCAGCAATTCTCACATTTGATTCTCCTTCCAGCAAGAATTCTTTCTCACCCAGAACCACCATTTCTACACCAATATTTGCTTGTCTTAATTCATCCGGCAATTCTGATTCAAATTTTAATTGTGGTGTTCCTGGGATAGTAGCTTTCCAGAATCCGTTATACTCGCCACCCTCTGGCTGTACTTCAGCTTTAACCAAATTAATAGCAACCCATTCCAACAATGTTTTGGCCATGGCGGTTTGATTTAACCCAATAGGTACGGGAGTAATAACTGCGGTATTAACTTGTTCTCCTGCTCTCTCTCGTGCAACAATGATTTCTAAAGATATTTTCTCACTCAATTCTTGACGTTGTCCTGCCCGTACTTTTGCTTTTTGGAAATCATTCTCTAAAGCATCCTTTAAATGAGGTTTACTGCGATACAGAAGCATAGTCGCTTTATCTTCTTTAACAATATTTTCCTGAAGAGCTCCGCTATCAATTGCACGGCGATAAAATGCATCTCTTTGAATTAATTGGTTAGATTGTTCTTCTAACTCTTCCACTAATGCGGTCTGCGGATCTTGAGCTGTACTTAATTCTGCTTCTAATGCAGTGCATACTTCTTCTTTTTGTTGAATAACTTCTTTTAATGCTTTAACTTCTCCCAGCATACTTTTATACTTTCGTCTCTTTTCAGCTAAGTTAGAACCGCTTTGGGTTAATCGATATTTTATGGACATGTTGGAACCTCATGAAGTTTTATTGTTAGTTTTATAACATTTAAACCCCCCGATTTATAAGATTTACTATGAAAAAGTAGTATTTGTGGAAAGTAGGAGATATTCATACATCTTGAATACAAAACTTAAGTTATACTCGACGTACGACCGTCTCGTAATATCAAACACACTAATTGAACTTAAATCGATTTGTTTCATTACGAGTTTTATGTGTGTTTGATATAATATAGCTAATGCTTAGGGAATATAAGAAAAACGCTTAAGCACCACTACAAAGTAATCAACGCCGAAAGATTTAAAAGTAGGAGTAACTTTACACAAAAAATGCCTGAACGACCCAAACCAACTGCACCATTGATTATAGATACTTGTAGTGGGAAAAGTGGACAAGCATGGTTAATTGAAAACTTCCATCACGGACTAGAAGAAACTCCTGCTTTAAAACAATTCTATCCGCATCTAGATTTTGACGAATTGGTTGCTTTCACTGCTCATTCTTGGGAGAGGAGAAAAGAAAAATATGAACAATTCTTTCGTTTCTTAGAACGTCTGCCTTCAGCATATCAAATCTTTTCCGAAATTTATCGTATTGGTTTTGCTAAACTTAATTATAACAAACAAATATCTTCGGCTCAGCAAGCTAAACATGAAAAGTTAAACCCTTTCCGTGGAAGAAATTTGGAAGAGAGATTAAATGAAGTAAAGCCTGCTGCGGTGGAGCAATTAATAAAACAATTACAAGAAAAACCTTGTGAGTATGTGTTTGACTGCCAGTATCATGATAGAAAAATGGCACGCGGAGGAGATAATTACAAACTTGAGCCGATGTCGTTTCATAACGCTTACCCTAAGAAAGGCAGAATCGTTCCTGCTTATGCTGCAGAAATTGGCAGAATTATGTCAAAATACCCCCAAGAATACCATTTCCCCGTTCCAAAAGAAACTCCAGCGCCGGCGCCTATACCCATTGCAGTTCCGACAATAATTACTCCACCTACGACTTCATCTTCATCAACACCAACCGGACAATTAAGTTTATTCTAACAGAAAATGGAACTACAAGTTAAAGATATGCCTAAGCTGGAATCGCCTTTTGTTAGAGAACTAAACGAAAAGGACGAATACTTAGTTACTGATAAAATTAACGAAGAGTATCGCTGGGTATTTGAAGGCGGAGAAGATGAAGTGGTGTGTATGGAAAAATGTGATGGGACCAACTGCTCGGTCATAATTCAGGATGGGGTAGTTAATGCTATCTTCAATCGAACTACTAGAATACCCTTCTTCAATAAAGGCAAGAGATGTATTATTGACGGATTTTTAGAAAGTCATGAACGAGGTTACTTAGAACTGCTTGATGGACAGCACTTTGGGGAACTTATTGGAGAGGGAGTTAATGGCAACTCTTTACAAATAAAAGGTAATTTATGGGTTCCGTTTAATTCTTTTGGGATGAAGCATTTAGTGTATAAATCGTGGCACAAATATCCTAAAACTTACGAAAATATCCGGGATTGGTTTTTTAAGCCAATTTCAGAAGGAGGAATATTCTCTTTGTTTGCGAGAATGAAAGGAATTGAATTAAAGCCTGAGGGAGTTGTTTTTTATAATTTAAAGACTGGGCAGATGTGCAAGCTGCGTATGGATATGTTTGCTGAGTTTAAAGGAAGAAGGCATGGTGATGGAAGGAAGGGAAATAAAAATGGAAATTGAAGTGGATTATAACCCGACACCATCAAAAAGATTTTTGTATTTGTTTAGCTCGGCGTGGTCAAGATTGCCATGTGAGCTGTGGTTTTGCTAGTCAAGAAGGTAAGTTACTCTTTCTTAGATATTTACAACAATAA
>JAGVMW010000125.1 GCA_020053615.1 archaeon
TGTAGATGTTTTTGTGGCGTAAATCTCATTAACTAAGTTTCTATTCTCATCATTTCCATCCAAAAAAGAGGTATCTAATAATGCAAGATCATATTTTTCAACTAAAGCGACTAAATCAACGCATTCCATTGCAGTGTTGTGACTACTGCCTAGTTTAAAAACATTCCCTATAATTCTTATCAAATTCAGTAATACTTCACTAAAATGAAGCACTACTGTCATAAAGTCGAGCCTCAGCAATATTTACGGCGAAGCAGACAGAGGGAAGGCTCCTACGGAGATGTCCGCTATTGATGAGAACAACAAGAGGCGAGAAGACAGTAGTGCTTCACGAGAAGCGCAGTGAGCATCTTCGAAATCCTTGCAGTGAATATTGTGGAAGCGACATCCCCGCAGGGGGCAGTTCCCCCTGTCGCTCTCGGGGGTATTATCTAATGGATTTCGACCTGATGATGCTCACTGTGCTTCAGAATAGTGAAGTATTACCAAATTCACTTTCTTTACCCAAACTTAAGTTCGACCTGCGGGTCTCTCAAGTTTGCTACCGCAAACCAAACTCGACTGCGGTCTCCTAAGTTTGCTACCGCAAACCAAACTCGACTGCGGTCTCCTAAGTTTGCTACCGCAAACCAAACTCGACTGCGGTCTCCTAAGTTTGCTACCGCAAACCATAAAAATAACCCCTCAAATTAACCATTAAAATGATTATCGGAGTCGTAGGAAAAGCCAACGTAGGCAAAAGTACTTTTTTCAAGGCATCAACTCTAGCTGACGTGCTAATCGCTAATTATCCTTTCGCTACCATCAATCCTAACGAGGGAGTGGGATTTGTAAGAGTGGATTGCGTGGATAAAGAATTCAAACGGCAATGCAATCCCAGAACCGGATTTTGTATGAAAGGAAAACGTTTCATTCCAGTACAGATGATTGATGTAGCTGGATTAGTCCCCGGAGCGCATGAAGGGAAAGGCATGGGCAATCAATTCCTCGACGACTTACGTCAAGCTGATGCATTGATTCATGTTATCGACGTAGCTGGAAGTACTAATGAGAAAGGCGAGCCTATCGCTCCGGGAACTTATGACCCTGCAAATGATGTTTTATTTCTGGAAGTAGAATTAGATATGTGGTATTTGGGAATATTAAAGAAAGGCTGGGAAAAGTTTGCTCGGACTGTTATTCAGGAAAAAGGAGAAATTCATGTTGCGCTAGGCAAACAATTATCAGGATTAAAAGTTACTGAGGACATGGTCAAAAATACTATGGAAAAATTAGGATTAAATCGAGAGCATCCAGATAAATGGAGCGATGAAGAGTTAAAGAATCTGGCAGTAACTCTGCGAAAGCAAACTAAGCCATTGTTAATTGCCTGCAACAAGATTGATATTCCTACTGGAGAAGATAATTTTAAACGATTAGTGAAGCAGTTTCCAGACAGACAGTTTGTAAGCTGTTCGTCGGAAAGTGAATTGGCGTTGAAAGAAGCGAATAAAGCCGGATTGATTGAATATCTTCCGGGCGAAAAAGATTTTGTGATAAAAGATGAAGCCAAATTAAATCTGGCGCAGAAGAAAGGATTGGAGTTTATCCGTGAGAACGTACTGCAAAAGTTCGGCTCTACCGGAGTGCAGCATGCTTTAGACGCAGCGGTATTTGAATTGCTGGGTTATCTAGCTATTTTTCCTGGAGGTGTAAGCAAGTTGGAAGATTCTGAAGGCAGAGTTTTACCAGATTGTTTCTTACTTCCGCCGAAAAGCACGGCGTTGGATTTCGCTTACAAATTGCATACTGATTTAGGGAACAATTTCATTTGTGCTAAGGACGTAAAGACGAAAAGAACAATTGGAAAAGAATACTTGTTGAAATCTCGCGATGTGATAGAGATTGTGGCGGGGAAGTGAATCATTAACTGCTCTTCAAATATCTTTTTTTGATGTAATCTACAAACGGCTTTTCATTCTTCTCTATTTGATATTTGTCCAGCACATTGTAATAATTTTCTAACTCTTCGATAGGAATATCTACCAGTGGATAACCTTTTTTCCATAAGATCCAATTCATCAGTAATCTTGATAATCGACTATTTCCATCTACAAAAAGCTGGAGAGAGATAAGCTTTAAGTGAATCAAAGTAGCCAACTCTAACGGATGTAATTTCCGATTCTCTGCTTGATACCACTTAAAAAACATCTCCAACTCTTTGGAAAGGTTTTCCCAGTTAGGAGGAACGTAAGAAGTTCCTGCTATTTTAACGTTTCTCTTTAACTCGCTTCTCAGCTTTCCAGCAATAGTATTGTCCACTCCTGCGAATAAGATTTTATGCAGTTTTTTAATAAACAGTTCATTCAGCACCCCTTTGTATTTGGTAATTGCCATAATTCCTTTTTCATGATTTTCCAGTTCTTTCACAGTCCGGAGATTTTTAAAGCCTTTAGGCATTATTCCTTCTCTTAAAATTAAAGATGTCTGCCTCAAAGTAACTCTCACACCCGATAACTTACTGCTGTCATAAGTAAAGCGGATGATGAACTCTTTTAAGCGTTCTTCTTCTTCTAAAGGGCTTAATTCGCCTATTTTTTCATTATATTTTTCTTTCTTATGTTCTATATTATCTACATCTTCTACAGAAAGATACTCATACTTTTCCTCTCTTAGTTCGGTGAGAAATTCTTTTTCTAGCTGTTTTAACTCCTCTTTCTCTGGTAAAATTTTACCTAAATACTTGGTTCGGTGAGTTATCTTTTTCCCTTTTCTGAGAGTGTGAACTAATTTATAGTAAAAATTTCTTCCTACTTCGAACTTCTCCACATAGACCATTTTTCTTATTATAGGCTACATCTATTTAAATGTTTTGGTTATGGGCTACAATTAGGGGCTACACTTATTTTGTCAATGTGATTATGGGCTACACACGTACTTAATTGGAGAAGGAGCTTAAACAGAGTAATAAAGTCGT
This sequence comes from archaeon, assembly GCA_020053615.1. Classification (GTDB taxonomy): domain Archaea; phylum Nanobdellota; class Nanobdellia; order Woesearchaeales; family GW2011-AR9; genus JACRPH01. The sequence continues at coordinate 2,957 of JAGVMW010000125.1, forward strand.
TTAATCGTGTATTTTTGTGTATTGTTTAGTATCGTAATTGGTTTACATTTACTCTTCTTTATAAATTACTGATGATTAAGACCGGTCGGGTGATGTAAATATGGCAAAACTAACTGAAAAA
>JAGVMW010000121.1 GCA_020053615.1 archaeon
AATTCTACTTTCTTCCGGTCGGGAATATCCAAATTCCAAATCTCTTTCTGTATTTGCTTTATCACGTCCAATCCGGAAAGGCCATAATTCAACATCAAATCTAACAGCTTCTTTCTGGCTTCGATAAATGTTCCTTTGATAGCCAGCATAAGTATCTCTTTTACTTCTTTGGGCTTAGCTACCGAAGCCATGGAATAAATCAATTCTGCGTCAAGATTCTTATTTAATACAGCACAGCTTTGCATAATATTCTCCAATCTTCGGCAATCGCCTTCAGAAATGTCAAACAGCGCTTTCTTGGCTTCAGATGATACTTTCAATCCCTCTTGCTGCGCTACTTTATCAATTACGGCATAAATCTCCTGCTCTGGAAGCGGCTTGAAGCGGAATACAGCGCAGCGGCTTTGTATCGGGTCGACTATCTTAGACGAATAATTGCAACTTAAAATAAATCTGCACGTTTTGGTATAACTCTCCATGGTTCTCCTTAACGCTTGCTGAGCTTCTTTAGTCAAAGCGTCGCATTCATCTAAAAAAATTATCTTAAACGGAACATCTCCGATAGCCCTAGTTCGAGCAAAGTCTTTTACCTGTATTCTTACCGTATCAATTCCTCGAGTATCAGAAGCATTTAATTCTAAAAAATTATCTCTCCAAGTTTCTCCGAAGAGTTGCTTGGCGATTACTAATGACAGAGTTGTATTGTGCAAAGTAAGACCTCCTCCATGTCCACCAATGAAGTTATGGGTGCCTGCAACATTTAAATCATAAACATCATCCCCTTTAACATTTTCCACTGATTTTATGGTGTCCCAATAAATCTCAGCATTGGCCAAATACTCCAGCAGCTCGAGACTACTCAGCAGTTCCTGAGAAAACATTCGTTCTTCTAATATTTGTTTAACAACGACAAAAACTGAATTTAGCTTGCATACTGCCTGTAGAGAAAGCCCGTCGTTATTGAAGTAATAGTTTATCGATGCTGCCGACTCATCCATTCTCCTTCCGATTTCAGCGTAAGAGATAGAGAATAGCTGGATAGTCTTAACTATGTTCTGACGTGCAACTAGTTGTTCCCGAAGATGAGAACTCAACTCGCCAGCTCCGTGAACCTGCAAGTTTTTCATTACTTTTAATATTCTTATTAAATTGGTAAGGGTAGGTTCTCGCTTTCCCTCGTAGTATTCTTTAAGTCTATCATAGCGTATTCCAGATAAAGCACCTATATGTGTACGAGAAGATGGAGCGCAGAGTTGGGAGAAAACATCTCCTACTTCATTTTCTACAGTAGGTGGAAGGCGTTCACAAAGCGTTATGGTTTCTAATCCTGTTTTAATTCTGCTTCGGGCCAAATCACAGACTACCCGATATAACTTTTGAACTCTAATCCTACTTCCTTTTTCTCGCTCAAAGATATGTTCAACAAAACCCACTTCGTTTAGTTCTTTCTGCTCGATGCCCAATAATTTTATGACCTTTCCAAGATGCTCTTTATTGATAGTCATTACATCTACATTGGTGTTACTTGTCCGCTGGCAAACAATGGTCTTAACCATCGGATTTACTTTCTCTTGAAATCGTAGAATTTCAGCAATCGAGTTTATCGTAAGGTAATATTGTCGTTTTCTATTTTTGATATGAGGGTGAATTCCCCAGCGCAGCAATAGGTATGGTAATCCTTCTATCATTGTTTTGCTGGCACTGGAAAGCTCAATGATGTCTTTAGAACAGGAACCATCACATTCGAAGTATCCTCGTATAAATGCAGCCACATATTCATCAGAAGCAGTAAATAATTCTGAAGGCACGGTAATAATGTCTGCTTTAGGTTTGTGAAGTGGAATAGAGTAAAAATGTTCCAGCAAAGCTACCAATACCCTGCATTTCATAATTTCTATGTAGGGAACTCCTTTTCGTTCTTTTTCTTGGAAACGCAACTCAGAGCCAAATAGCAGCTTGCTCAATTCCAAAAATCGTGAGCGGAGGAAATTATTGCAGTTATAAAAACGAATTGACGAAGTACGAACATGCCCATCGCCAAAAACTAAACCCAGCCATTCATAAAATTCTGGCACAGGCGTTCTAAAATGAGATATGGCAGTTGAAGGCGAATGAAATTTTCCTTTCCATAGCAACTTCTCTACCAAAGAAAAGTCAGTAACCAAAGCGTAGGGAATAATAGTAGAATCAACTTGTTTTTTAGTTAAAAAGTATTGTCGTGGCTTTTTCAAAGAGGAAGATAGTATATTCTCTTTTATCAATGAAGCAATTGCCCAGTTAACTACTTTATTTTTTTCTCCAATTTTAACAGAGATTTCTGCAGCTGTGGCTCCATCTATTTGCTGGAGATATTCCAACACTCTGGATCTAACTCGAACATATAGGAAGTTAGGTGGAAGAGAGACACTTTTTTTTAACACAGCCCAGAAACAGGGGTGCTTCTCCCAGCATAGTTCCCAACAGGTAAGATGAGGACGAATTACTAAAGGTGAAGCAACCAGATTATCTGGACGAAGCTCTTCTGCTTTAGTCCAAGTGGGTATGCCTTCTTTTAATACTAAAAATGGATGTTCTGGAGTTGTAGTTACCCGTTTTCCTGCGGAAGTGCGTACACATAATAACTTTTCAGCATATTCTCGGTGAAAGTAAGTTATAGATGTAGGAGAAATCTTACCCATAGCATTAAGTGTCATAATTTTGGCTAATTTTTCATTAAAGCAATCTTTTATTGATTTTATAGCTCCGGTATCAATTATAATTGGGGTGTCTCCCGTAACGCACTTTCCCACGCCAGCCGGACCGGAAAAAAGCAGATGCGGCATACTCTTAACTTTCACAAATGCTTTTATCTTTTCTACTATCTCTTTCTGCCCTTTAATTTCTTCAAATGTAGAAGGGCGGTACTTTTCAGTCCAGATGGAAGATTCGTTCATAGTGAAGGTTTAGAACAGAGCGTTTTTATAAATCTTTTTAGGAAGGAATGTAGAGGTTGAAGAAGAAGTTAAGCCGTTTTCTTTTCTCTTTCTATCTCCAACTCTAACTCATTCGCCCACTTATCTAACAGAATAATTAACTCATCAAAGTAATTTTCAGTGCTGGTAATTATCTCTTCCATCTCGGTTAGCTTACCTTCTACCAGTTTCCATTCCCCTTTTTTTATCATCTGAGGTAGTTTTCCGGTGTTTCGAGAGAGCCATGCTGCTAAAGTCGCTTCCAAACAATCTATCCTATGTTCAGCATGCTCTATCCGCTCACTCCAAAGCCATCCAGATGACTTAGCCTGCTCATTCAATGAACGCAACCTTTCTTGAATTTTTCGATACACTTTATACACTTTTTTTTCGGTGTTTCCAATCTTGCGCAGCCATTTTTGCACTTTGTCTGTAGCTCCGCTAGTGAACTGCTCTTTTAGTTTCTTAGTAAAATCAAATTCTTTCATTAGCCATTCTTTTTCTTCTTCGCTCAATTCTCTGGCAATCCTGATATCTTTAGCCAAAGTTGGAGGAACTATTTTTCTTCCCCACCTTTTTATTCCTTTTTCTAATTCTAAATTAATATCTTCCAAAACTTTAATGATGTAATCAATTGCTTCTG
>JAGVMW010000135.1 GCA_020053615.1 archaeon
GAGATGCAACTATCGCATCTCAGCCCAGAAAATCACTCTCGATTTTTCTGGGCAGTGGTGATAATGGTGCTATCACTCACTTTTTGGACTGTGCCTTTCCAGCAAAAGTTTTAAATATAACTTAATATAACTAAGTATAACTATGGCTGAAACTGAATGTGTAGCTAGGAAATGGGGCAATTCTTTAGGCATAATTATACCTCGAGAAATTGTAGAAGAAGAACAAATTATAGAAAACGAAACAGTCTCAGTAATATTCCATAAAAAACATCAGGCTAAAGAGTTTTTTGGCTTGTTCTTGGGCTGGAAAAAGCCTACTGAACAACTAAAGAAAGAGATGAAAAAAGGATGGTCTTAAGAGAATATTTCTTTGACAGTTATGCTTTAGTAGAATTAGGTAAAAGCAACCCAGCTTACATTAAATATGCCGACTGTTTTATTTCTATTACTCAATTTAACCTTATTGAAGTTATGTACTCTGCTTTTCAGGAGTGGGGAGAGGGGAAAGCCAAAGAAGTCTACTCCAAGTTTAAAGAATGTGTGGTGGAAGTGGACGAAGGAGTGATTCTGAAAGCTTTGCACCTGAAGCAGAAATACAAGAAGCGAAATCTCTCTTATGCGGATTGTATCGGCTATGCTTTGGCTAAGAGCAAGGGAATTCCTTTCCTTACGGGGGATAAAGAATTTGAAAAGTTAGATAACGTGGAATTTGTAAAATAGTATATCATAAATTTCCCACACAAATCTTTATAAAATCCCCTTCTTCTCCATCGGATATGGCTAAAAAACTAGAACTGGATCAAAGCAAGCTAGCAAAGCTCCATGAATTATGGGGTATGGGAGTAAATCCTTATCCGTACACCTATGCGCAGACGCATCATGCTAAAGATATCAATGAAAAGTTTTCTAAACTTAATCCCGGCGACCACACTCAAGAATACGTTTCCGTAGCCGGAAGAGTAATGCTTCAGCGGGTGATGGGAAAAGCCAGCTTTGTGCACATTCAAGATCAGAGTGGAAAAGTACAATTATACCTCACTTTAGACAATTTAGGGGAAGAAATCTACAAACAATTTTCCAAAAAAACTGATTTAGGAGATATTATCGGAGTAGAAGGCATCATCTTCAAAACCAAGATGGGCGAAGTTACTGTAGAAGCAAAGAAATTCCAGCTTCTCAGCAAATCAGTTTTGTCCATGCCGGAAAAGTTTCATGGATTGAAAGATATTGAATTACGATACCGGCAAAGATATGTAGATTTATTTGTAAATCCAGACAGCAGAGATACGTTTGTCAAGAGAAGCAAGATAATCGAAACTATCCGACAATTCTTCCGCGAGAAAAAGTTTATGGAGGTAGAAACTCCAACTTTACAACCCACTTATGGTGGAGCAAATGCCAAGCCGTTTGAAACGCATATTAATGCCTGGAACATGAAGATGTACTTGTCCATTTCTCCCGAATTATATCTGAAAAGATTAGTGGTAGGCGGATTTGAACGAGTATTTACTATCTGCAAGAACTTCCGCAACGAGGATGCCGATACCACCCATAATCCCGAGTTTACCATGTTGGAATGCTACCAAGCGTATGTTGATTATAATACCATGATGGAATATATGGAACAAATCTATGAGAAAGTCTGCATAGCTATTAACGGAACTACTCAAGTAAAGCACAATTACAAAGGTCAAGAAGTAGTGGTTGATTTCAAAGCTCCTTGGAGAAGAGTAAGTATGTTAGATGCTCTGAAAGAATACGGCAAGATTGATGCTTCTAAGATGAGTAAAGAGGATGTCATGGAATTAGTATCACAGCACTGCTTAGATTTTGACGGAGAATTTTCGTGGGGATTAGGGGTGCAGTTATTGTTTGAGCATTTAGTTGAAGCTCAGTTGATTCAGCCGACTCATATTATCGACCATCCGTTGGAAACTACGCCGTTGTGCAAGCGGCATCGTCAAGATGCGCGACTGATTGAACGGTTTGAATCATTCTGTTTAGGTGCAGAGTTGTGCAACGCTTATTCAGAATTAAATGATCCGCTATTGCAAAGAAAACTGCTGGAAGACCAAGCTAGGCAATTACGTGCCGGAGCAGAAGAAGCTCATCCTATGGATGAAGATTTTGTAAATGCGATAGAATACGGGCTTCCTCCTACCGGAGGATTGGGATTCGGAGTAGATAGAATGGCGATTGTGCTGACGGGAGTGGAATCGATTAGAGACGTTATTTTCTTTCCGACCATGAAGCCGATTGTGGAAGAGAAAGAGAAGAAAGAAGAGGAGAAGTAGATAGGGAAATGGGTTTGTATGATTTTTCTGTTTGTTATCCATAACAGAGATGATGTTATGAGTAACATATTATTTAACCCATTCTTCTCTAATAGTATAAGTAACATGATGCGATTTTAGCAGCGACTTAATCTTGCTCCATTCTTCAGGAGAGGTTATCACTCCTTGGGCTATTCTTTCATAAGAATTTGGAGCCAATATTCCACTAGAAGTATAAGTCCGTTTCCCTTTCTTTAGTGAATACCCATACAACTTTCTCAGGAAAGACATTTTTCTCTTCTGTGAAATCTTCTTTAAGTCGTAGCTGAGGAGCAATTTTTGCTTAAGTTCGCTGGGAGCCTGTTCATACCTGCCATAAAGCAGCTTTCCATAACTCGCAATCTCATTCCTCAACTCTTTCCATTCTTCCCCCTCTAAATCGCCAACCATGGCTTTTATGGGCAGACTTATCTTCCGTAAATACCATGTCTTTTTGCATTTAATCTCAAATTTGGAAAGCTCTTTATTCACTAACAATTGCATTTTAGGTGCAGCGCTTTCAACGTCAATAAACAAATCAACGTCGCTCTGCTCAGTATAATCGCCTCTTACCACACTTCCAAATAAGACTATACGCCGGATTGCTTTAAACAATTCCTGCTTATCCATTAACTGAGATACAAAGTCATATGCATAGGAGATTAATTCGTGCTGGCTCATATTTCCTCACCCAAATCGCTTTTAACCAGCTCTTTTATCTTCATAAGATTATTAATCGCTTCCATTACCTGCTGAATATCTTTCTGCTTTCCATAGCATAATATATCTCTGAATTTTTCTTGATTTACCATCAGACCAATAATCTCAGCTTTGTGGGGGAATTCAAAATCAAGATATCGTTTAGCTTTCTGTTCAGAAGCGAAATAAGAGTGATTTAACCTAAATCCCGGAGATACTACGTTTTTACGGTGGAAGAAATATTCAATAAGGTTAGTCGCACTTTCTGAAGCAGTAAAACCAATTATTTTCTGCCGTTCCAGCAGTTGACCAGCTCTAATTTTCTCGTTAATATCTTCTAAGTACTGCTTTACGTTGTTCTTATGCTCTTCAGGAGAGGTCATCTTTAGGAGTAAAATAAGATGAGTATTTAAATTTTTCTGTTATCTGTAACAGATTTTATGTTATGAATAACATTTTATTTAATTCATCTCAATCACCCAGCAAGTTTCCATCAAAACCACTTAAACTAACTGGTTTTAAACTAAAGGGTTTATAGAGGGCTTTGAATAATCTTCGATGAACCGCACAATTGAATTTATCCAAAGTCCTCTAAGACGATTTTGAATATCTCAAATGCGAAGTGGTATATCAAACGTTTTTGATATAGTGAGACCGCAGTCGAACGTATTTGAGATTATGAGACACTGTCGAATATAGTTTTTTCAAAATTGTCTATAGAAATTGTTTGAACATTAATTTTTCGCACGCGTCGGCGCTTCGCGCCTATTTACAACGACGATGGGCTACATTCGGCTTGCAGTCTCATTATAGTAAACCAAGTGGCGTTCTTTCTGCTAAAGAACTTTCTTGGTTAACTATACCGGCGCAGGAAGCGGCTGCGATCGTGCAGGTCGTTCCTGCCGCCGGCACTGCCTTGGCAGCCGCGGGCGTCGACGCACAGCGGCCTCAATTCATCATTCTGCGGCGAAACATTGATGTAAAATGCCATCCCTTTCCAATCATTACCACCCCCCTGAGCAGATTTTAGAATATCAAAAGTAGCTCCAAGCAAAGAACGATCCCCATTAGCTACAAAAAGCCAATCTTGATGCTCCAGCACTTCACGTTTACTTAAATTAACATTATATTCCCCATTAATACTGTCTCTTTCTTCGCCTTCAGAGTTAGCGTAAGACAATTCTAAATAGTTTTTCTGTGACAGAGCAGGTAAAGCAACTAATTGCGGACAAATAGGAATTAATTTAAATTTAGTGGTTCTACCATGATAATGCCTGCCAGTGCAGGAATCTAAATAGATTCTAAATAAACGCAGAGGATCTTCATCTTTACGAGGAGTTCCGTTTGGGTTAGTTTTACTATTGAAATCATTCACTCTTGCGGTTAGGACTTCATACAGGGTTGGCGGTCGGACATAAGTTTGCCCATTAATGGTAATTGTCGGTTGAACTGGGCATTCTCCATTTGCAAAAGAAGTGCGCAGAGCTTGTAAAGCACGGAAATAGTTTGAGCCTTCCACATAGTCACGGGCAGTAAAATCAGACGCGGGCATGGTTAAGTTAGTTCCCGTATCAGCAGGCGGCGTTGAACCTTTAAAAATACCAATTATTCGTCTAAGTTTTCCTTTCATTTCAGACGTTGGTTCTTCTTCTTTCTTTTTCAGCAATTTCACTTCTCTTTCAGTATATTTCGCAAATATTTCTAATGGAACATTTTCGCCAGCCAAAGCTTGGGCTAGTTTTTCATCATCCAATCTTTCCCAGCCTCTCTGCTTAACTTCCGCATTAAAGCATAATTCGTATAATTTGGCTAAGTCTTCGGGATGAGGTAATTCGGTTTCGTAGAATCGGGTTTTAAGTTCTGCTAAAGTTCCGGCTAAAAAAGCATCCAAACTTAATTCTGGTTTTCCTGCTAGGGTCATAAACCTGTTTCTATCATTAGAATGAGTGCCTAAAGCAAAGGCAGCATCTCTAGCTCTAAAGTTAGCATAATCAGAAATATCTTTACTTAAAGCTTCCACTCTTGCATCTATCTCATCTTTTCGGGGAGTATAAACCTGTTTCATCCATTTTGTTGCAGAGATTTCATAATTAGAAGTATTTTCTTCTATGGGTGTGCCGATGCGGAAATCTTTCTTTTCATCTAACCCGAATCGTGCAGTCTGGGCTAAATAATCACGGACTACTGGTTCCAATCTTTCCAAATATTCTACAGAATTAATGGTTTGAGGATATAAGTAAGATAAATCTAAATCAGTAAACTTAAAACTATCTCCATGAACTTCTGTCCTTAACTTGCGGATAGCTTCTTCTGCCAGAGTAGCCATCGTAGCTACTTCTTTCAGAAAAGTTGGTTCAGCTTGCGGTTCTGATTGTGGAGCATCATCTTCTTTTTTCGTTGCCATAGCCATATAAGCTTCAGAAAGAGGGGTTATTTATAAAGTTTTTGGTTTAATTATCACTCTTAAGTGAATAACATTTCCACAGAAGGATTACTGTTGAAGCGTGGAGCTGGGGCTATTGAAAGTTAGGGGGATGTGGTAAAATGGATAAAATGCATTCCAATCATACGCTGGGAGAAAAAAGCATTTAATATACTACAAACTTGTAGTACTACAATAGTGTAGTATACTGAAGCTTCACTTTACTGAAGTGTTACTATTTTTTTCAGTATCTCCTTTACCACCCAAATCCTTTTAAATTTCTGTAGTTATTAACCACCTCATGCCTAAAATCCAAGTGCTTCCTGAAGAACTCATCAACAAAATAGCTGCAGGAGAAGTAATAGACCGTCCAGCAAGTGTCATAAAAGAACTATTAGAAAACTCTTTGGATGCCGGTGCTACTAGAATTATAGTAGAAATAAAAGACTACGGCAAACAGCTGCTAAAAGTTTCGGACAATGGAGAAGGAATGGATGAAGAAGATGCCCGGAAAGCGTTGCTGAGGCACGCTACTTCTAAAATTAAAGACATTAACGATTTATTTGCTATCCAAACCTTAGGATTCCGGGGAGAAGCTCTAGCCAGTATTGCTGCCGTTTCTAAATTAACCCTAACCACCAAACAAAAAGGC
>JAGVMW010000051.1 GCA_020053615.1 archaeon
CACGCTAAAGCCCCACCATTAACGAGTTGGAATCTTCGCCCGAGCCGTAGCGAGGGTCAGCCCGCAGGCTGAGGGCTTGCCCCGAAGAGGAAGTCAATTACCCTGAATAATTAGAAAATATTATGAAACTCCCCACACTGGATTATCTCTTCGTTTTATTTCTACAATCTCATGTAACACAGCAATTTCACTCTTAGAAAGATGCTTCTTTAATTCTTTCAGCTTCTTAAAATCGTTTTCGGAAATATCAGAATACAAATAATCGCCTTCGTTTATCTGCCTGCCCACAGTTAATCCATCTAAAGCCATAGCCAACTGCATTCCTTGCGTTGCCGTAGAAACATTATCCTTCCCTTCTTGCATACTCTTTACCGTTGTTAGGTTTTTTCCTTCAATATTCATCACTGGATCTCCACTTTTGAGCTGTCCAATCTCTATCTCTACTCCTACAATAGCTGGATTATTCTGTCGAAACACATATCCTTTCATAATGAAGAATTTACACGGCCGCACTACTTTAGATAATTCTTTTAACTCAATTTCTTCTTTTAACCTAATGATATACTTCTCGTAATCTTCGATTATTTCGTAAATTACATTATTGGTAAAGATTTTCAATCCTTTGGCTTTGACATAATCTTCTACTTCGGAAGGAACTTTAATGTTAAATCCTAAAATAACTGCTACAAACTGATCTTTCTCTCGCAAAGATTCTAATTGTGACAAATCTTTTTTACTTACATCCCCTAATATAGCTGAAGCCACCGGAATATTCTTGGCTTGTAATAAATTTCGTAATGCTTCTAATCCGCCGATAGTATCAGCTTTAATTATCACTCCGATACATTCTTCACATTCTACTATTACTTCTTTAACTTCAGATTGGACTTCTGTCTTTAATTGTTCAACCTCAACCATATTTCCTGAACAGCTGCGCAGCGGCATTCCAGCGATGGCTGTTTCCATTCCCGGAGCAGAGATTTTTACACCAGTAGCAGCGAACACTTCTTTAACATTCTGGAAATGGCTTTTCTTCTCTCTAATCTCAGCTAATTCATCTGGCTCTAATAATGCTCTTACCTTAGTTACAAGAGGAGCATCTACTCCACCAATTATCAATGTATCATTTACCTTAAGTGAGCCGTTGTAGATGATGGCATTAAGTGTAATTCCTAAGCCTTTCTCTTCTTTAACTTCGAGAATAGTGCCTTTGCAGTTGCCTTTCTCATCAATCTCCAGTTTTTTCTCCAAGAAACGCTGCGCTAATCCGGTAAGCACCATTAACAATTCTGGAATTCCTTGTCCAGTTTTAGCTGAAATTGGAATTAAAGCGATTTGTTTAGTATAATCTTGCACTCGGTCAAAACGTTCTGATTCAAAGCCAAGCTCAGAAAACTTTGCCACTAATTCATACATCTTAGTCTCTACTTCTCCCATCGCTTTTGCCGGCAGGTTGTAGATATTTTCTAAAAGCGTTTTATTCTTCTCATAATTCCATCCGCCAATCAAATCAATTTTATTTGCTGCTACTACAAACGGAACTTTATTAGCTTTGAGAATTTCAATAGATTCTATCGTCTGTGGTTTGAAGCCTTCATTGATGTCTACCACTAAAATGGCAATATCGGCGAGAGAGCCGCCTCGTTTTCTTAACGAGGTAAAAGCAGCATGTCCGGGAGTGTCAACTAACAGCAACCCTGGAATAGAAAGATTATTTTTGAAAACGTCTAACAATTTACCGCAGATCTTTTTGATAGTGTCTAAAGGAATGATAGATACTCCGATAGCTTGAGTAATTCCTCCCGCTTCTCCGGCAGTTACAGCGCTGTGCCTTATCTGATCTAGCACGGAAGTTTTTCCATGATCAACATGTCCAAGCGTAACGCAGATAAGTTTTCGGATAGCCATACTACGGTTAGAAGTAAGAATATTTTTAAAGTTATGGGAAATTATTTAAAAAGAAGGGTTATTTATAATGCCCATGGCGCGTGAAGTCGAGATAATGGAAATGGAATGTCCTTTCTGCGGACATAAAGAATTCTTGAAGACTAAAGACGAGGCTAATAATGAAAATGGTTTTTGTGAAGGGGAATTTAGAGACGCTTGGGATTGCACCTCCTGTGGAGAAAGAATTGAATTAGAACTTGATTACTTTGTAAAAGAGGCCAAAGAATTCAAGTATTATACAGATAATAATGATTGGGAAGGATTGCTGCGTTTCTGCCTAAGCGAAGAATATGATGATTTAACTTTAATTTTCTTGGCAAAATACTACCTAAAAAAACAAGAATGGGAAAAAGCGCAGAAAATTGCTGAAGTCATCCTTAAGATAAATCCGGAGGACTTCGATGGAGAGATTATAATAAAAAGAATTGAGCGGAAAGACCGCAAAATCAGGATTAATGTTACTGCCAGCCAGCTTATTGACGCTTTTCAGTGCTGTAATCTAAAAAAGTTTTATTTCTTGGATTTAAGAACGAAAGAATTAGTCTCTTACACTTTTGATTTAGATGGGGTTGGAGAAGAACAGATAAAAAAAGATATTGAAGATAATCCTCAAAGCTTCTTGAAAATCCCTTTAAAAAATTCTAGAGAAAACTTCCATTTACAGGAGAGTTTTGTACATGAAATTGGAGAGCATCAGGGGCAAACTAAAATAGCGGAAGTACTTTCGATGACACTTAAGAAAAATGCCGTTTTTCGCTCTTTTACAGAGACTTTGCTGAAATACCCTAAAATCAATGAGCAGTGGTTTAAATTTGAACGGGACGTATACAAAGAGATAGCTTTAGATTGGGTTTGTGAGAATAATTTGATTTGTAGGTGGGAAAAATGATAAGCAGGTCTTCAATAGGTCGAAAGATAGAAACAGTTCTAAGGAACAAAAAAGTATCGTCGGAAGAAGAGGCAAATTCAGTGTTACGGGAATATTTTACTAAACATAATGTTGAAATGGAACGCGTGAACCAGAAATTAGGCGGAGGCATCGGCACTTTTTTGGCTGAAGCGGATAAACTGATTCAACAGAGAAAATATCAAAAAGCTATCAAATTATGTGATTTTATCTTGGACGCGTATTCGGAGTGCGATGAAGCGTTGCTCATGAAACTTACTGCCGGTATTGCCATAGGAAATTATGAAAGTGCGGATGCTTGTTTTGAGAAATATAAAGAAATCAATCCAAATAATCCGGAAGTTTATCTACTAAAATGGCAGCTGGAATTAGAAAAAATTCTTAAAACTAGCACCATCACTGCGGAAGACCTCCAAAGAACCATCACTTTTCTAAATACAGCTATAAAAATCGACTCGCAATACTTCGATGCTTTAATCTCCAAAGCCCAGATACTCTTTTGGCTGGGAGATGATGAATACAAGAAGCTCATCCACAAATGCCGAAGAGTTGATGCGTTAAGAACAGATAATTTTTTGAATAAGCATTGGATTGAAGATATTCCTGATTGCCATCCTCTGGCGGTAATCAGCAACTCTGTAAGTAAAATCGAAAGTCTAATGAGCAACGGTGATTACCAGCAAGCTCTTAATGAAATTAACAAAATCATCGATAAAGACATGGAACAAGGGCTAAAAGAAGTTCTTCATTCTTTAAAGATAGATGGTCTTATTTGTTTAAATGATTATCAACAAGCAAAGGAAGTTATATCCGATTTAATTTCTCTAAATAAAGATTATCCCAAATCTTATTTCCATCGGGCAGTGATTCACTTTAAGTGTTCCGATTTCAATGAAGCTCTTGAAGCAATAAATCAGTGTATCGCAGTAGCAGAAAAGGCGTCCATGAAACATTTTGAATATTATAAGCTAAAAGCTACCATACTCAAACAATTGGGAAAAGATAACTGGCAGGACTTTGAGAAAATGGCAGAGAAAGTGAAGAAAGAGAATAATAAAATGTTTGAAAAGTTATGTAAACAGAAAGGAATAAACCCCGAAAAAACAGGATTTGATTAATGTCATGGTTGTCCGCATCGACCCCACTCCCGAACATCTCTCTATCATAATACTTAATGCAATAAAAGAGCATCATCGCCAGCTGGGTGTAGGAAGCCTAGCTTTAGTATTGAAAGGCTCAAAAAGCAAGTTATTGCAGAACCGCAGGTTGTATGAGTCAAAGTTCTTCGGGGCTTTGTTTTATTATCCCACTACGGTTATCGGAAATTTTGTGAAACAGCTGGTGGAAAAAGGAATGATTAAAACCGTACTGGTTACGGGAAATCCTTATTTCCTGCCACTGCTGGAGCTTTCTTCGGAAGGAAAGGTAATTCTGAAAAGTAAAACAGACATTGAATTAGAAATAAAAAGAGATATTAAACAGGTAAAATTAAATGAATCTATTAAAGAAACGTTTAGGATATTTTCAGAGACAAAAGACATTTCTAAAACCGCTGCAGAAAGGAATTTGGCAGAAAGCACGATTTGGACGCATTTGGTTAGTCTAGTTAAACTGGAACAACTGCTTCCAAGAGATGTGGTTAGTGAGGATAAAATAAAGCTGATACTGGAGAAAAAGAATGCTCTTAATACTTTCCGACTAAAAGAGCTGAAAGAGATTTTGCCGGAAGACATTTCTTATGAGGAAATTAAGTGCGTGCTGGCGGGAGAGAATGCAGAATAAGATGAGGGAGAAATGATGATTACCGAACATTCAACCATCATCAAAGCTGAACTCCCTGTCGGAGACGTCCATGCCGGAATGGAAGTATTTTATAATCCAGTGATGGCTTCTAATCGGAATATTTCTATTTTATTGCTTAATTCTATTGAAAATACGCAGATGAATATTTGCGACCCATTGGCTGGCTCAGGAATACGTTCTCTGCGCTTTCTGAAAGAGCTGAACAAAGACAAGATAAAACAGTTGTATGTTAATGATATGAAAGAGAACTTTAAAGAAGTGTTTAACGTAGGATTAAAACTAAATAAATTAAAACCTAAGAATGTTTCTCTCTTCAATCAAGATGCTAATTTATTCATGCAAGAACATATCGGTTTTGATTACATCGATATCGATCCTTTCGGTTCTCCTAATCCTTTCTTAGCTTTGGCTGTAGCCAGAATTTCACGCGGAGGGATTATCGCCGTAACTGCTACGGACACCGCTGCTTTAACCGGAACTTATCCTAAAGTCACTCCGCGCAAATATTGGGCAGTTTCATTGAAGAATTATTTAATGCATGAGATTGGGCTTCGCATTTTAATCCGGAAAGTTCAATTACAGGGAATTCAATTTGATAAAGCTTTGGTTCCTATTCTTGCTTACAGCAAAGATCATTACTTCCGCGTTTATTTCCGGAATGAGAAAGGCAAAGAGAAATGTGATGAGCTGATTAAACAGCATCAATATTTCTTGTATTGCAATAATTGTTTTAATTTTAAAACTTCAGTCTACAATAAGGAGAAATGTTCTTGTGGGAAAGAATTTGTGTTTGCCGGACCATTATGGGTTGGAAAACTTTTCGATGAGAAGCTGCTGGAGAAGATGGTAGAAAACAATCCTTTCCCGGAAGAGCAGAAATTTTTGGAATTAATGCTAGGAGAGGCTAAGGTAAATCAAGTTGGCTTCTATGATTTGCATGAGATAGCTCGGAAGCTGAAAGTAGATCCGCCGAAGATGGAATTAGCGTTAAAGAAGCTGAAAGCGGTGCGGACGCATTTCTCAACTACTGGAATTAAAAGCAGGGAAAAACAATCCTCATTTTGCAGCAAAAACTAACTATTCTATTTCCTCGAAAAAAATAGTGTCTTCTAAATCTTTAACAAAAACGTGGATACGATACCTGCCTTCATCGATGATATTCTGAAAGCGGTTAAAAGCAGCTTCTACGGCAGCAGCCCTTGTTTTTTCATCATAAGCATTGGCATAATCTTCTTTGCTAACTTTGTCTTCTGACTTTTTTCTGTGGACAATAAAAGAAGGATTGTAAATTATCGTTGAACTTCCACCTGTAGGGCTCATGAGTTGATAATTGCCTACCGGTTTCAAAAGCGGAACCAGGGCAACAGAAACCCAGTTAGAATTATTCTCTAAAAGAATATGAGTAGGGTTATGAGCCATAGGGCTTATTCCTAGTGAAGGCACACCATGATAAACTAGCTTGTCTGGAGAGATCTGGGCGATGGCGTAATCCTGCAGGAAATGTACATGCTCTTTTATTTCTGTCACTACCACCCCCTCCAAATCTTTAGGGCAGGGCGGAGGCAGAAATACCGGATGATCATTCGGACCATAAACTGGAGGGACGGGTATTTTAGAATAATTCAAAACAGATTGACGGTGGACATAGGGTTCGATAGGAACAGATATAATGCATCTTCCATATCCATCAGGCTTTATATTCCATCCGACTGGCAATTCTCGATTCATTTTCTACTTTAAAGAGGTACTTGCTTATATATTTTGCGGTACATTTTTTGATGACGGGGATTAAGACGAGGAAGAATATCCTAGAAATAATTTAACTGATTAAAAATACTTTTCTAATTTAACTATTCTAACCCCTAAATATTTATAATCCCCTCCACACCAGAAACTTCCATGACGATAACGTTATCTTTAGTTTCCAACACCGATTTTGGCAATTTAAGAGAGATTCTCCCTAAACGTGCGCTGGCGAATCGAGAGAATCTTACTCAATCTTTATTTACTAAGCTAAACGATTTAATGAACTCATTTGATTTCTTAACTGGGTACATACCCCATAGCTTGCTATGATATAAGATTACCCAGTTAAGATTAAAAAATCCCAACTAATTAAATACACCGCAGCTTGCTGCGACTGGGATTTTTTATTATTCTAACCGATTCCAAATGATTACTCCTGCTTCTCTGCCTGCTTTTACTTTTTTGAAATACGAAGAACCGGTTGATTTCACTTTTTGGGAGGGGCTGCTGTCATATCGCCTAGAGATAAATCATTCTACCCAGTATGTTTCTTTTTACATCCAGCCGGAAAAAGTCGAAATAGATTGTGGCCGCATTAAAACA
>JAGVMW010000031.1 GCA_020053615.1 archaeon
ATGCGATAGTTGCATCTCATTAAATGAAAACAGGACGGCAAAGCCGTCCTTGTTTTCAGGTGGATATGGTGCTATCACTCACAAAACGGACTGTGCCAACTCATCAAAACTTATATAAATAATTTAACATTACCTCTACCAATGGCATCTCCTGGAGACAGAATTCGAGTAAAAACACTTACGGATGAAATAGAAGGCATTCTTATGCCCAGCTATGATCAAAAATCAATCTTGATTAAACTGCCCAATGGATATAATGTCGGTTATGAAGAAAAAGAGATTCTTAGTGTAACTTTACTTGAACCAAAGAAACCAGCTTCAGAAAAACCAATTAAAGAAGTAGTATTCAAATCAGGACTTAAAACAATTACTTTATTGCATTGCGGCGGAACTATCGCCAGCAAAGTAGATTATGAAACTGGCGCAGTTAAAGCCAAGTTTTCTCCTGAAGAATTAGTGGAAATGTTTCCGGAATTAGGAGCTATTGCTAATATAAAAAGCAGATTAGTAGCAAATATGCTTTCCGAGAATATGCGGTTTGCCCATTATAATCAGATAGCAAAAGAGATTGAAGCCGTGATTAAAGATGGAACTGACGGAATTATTGTTACGCATGGAACAGACACATTACATTATACTGGCGCAGCGTTAACTTTTGTGTTAGAAAACTTGAATGTGCCTATATTATTAGTGGGAGCACAGCGAAGTTCAGACCGAGGCAGCAGCGATGCTTTTTTTAATTTAAAATGCGCCGCCCAGTTTATTGCTCGCTCAGATTTTGCGGGGGTAGCGTTATGTATGCATGCTTCTCCTGATGATGAAAAATGCGCAATTCTTCCCGGAGTTAAAAGCAGAAAGATGCATTCTTCCCGCAGAGATGCGTTTAAAGCCGTCAATGCTGAGCCGTATGCATTAGTAGATGGAGATGGAATGATAGAATGGATAATTAAAGAACATCCTAAAAAAGTGCTGGAGAAGAAACCATTAAATTTGAAGTTGTTTAAAGAAGAGTTGAAAGTAGGAATTCTTAAAGCTCATCCTAATATGTTTGCTGAGGAGTTTAAACCATACAACAAATTTCACGGATTGATTTTAGAAGGAACTGGCTTGGGGCATTTTCCCATCGAGAAATATGACGAGAGTACTGCGGAGCATGAGTTGATTTTTGCTGCGATGGAAAGGCTGGCGAAGAAAATTCCGGTTGTGATGACGGTACAAACTATTTTTGGCGTGGTAAACATGGATATTTATTCTCCAGGAAGGAAGCAGATAGAAGCAGGAGTTCTGGGAACGCAGTTGGATATGCCTCCAGAAACAGCTTTTATTAAGTTGGCTTGGCTACTTAGCAATTATCCCAAGAAGAGAGTGCGCGAATTATTTTCACATGATTTTCGTGGAGAGATTGGTGAGAGAAGTGAGCTGGGTAAATAAATTTACAAAGGTGAGATGATGAAAAAATATTATTTGATTGGATTATTGGCGATATCTTTGATATTTGTGATTGCATGCACACAAACCAAAACCATTCCTGAAAATAAAATTTGTTCAGTGGATACGGATTGTATTCCTGCAGGCTGCTGTCATTCGAATGACACGGTGAACCTCAAATTTGCACCAGACTGCTCTTCTATCATGTGCACCATGGAATGTGTTCCAAATACATTAGACTGCGGGCAGGGAGAAGTTAAGTGTGTGGAAAGAGAATGTAAAGTAATGATGAAGAGTTAGTTTGCATAATGGAAAAATGGTATTAAACAATCTATTAAATAAAATATGGGATGAAAAGCCTCAAAAAGTATTAGTGATGAGGGAAAAAAGGGGAGAAGAGGATTGGAGTTGGAGTGTGCTTCAGGCAAAAGTGCCCAAAGAGGCTGAAGCAGTTGAATTAGCTGATAGAGGTGCTTCTTTGCAGTTGTTAGGGAGAGAGAACTGGAGAGGAAGATATGTGCCTTCTCCCAGAAATGAGGTAAATCTGCCTCGTATAACCATTGAATGTTCAGATATTCCCGGGGATTTATCTCCTCAGTACTTGCTTACGGAAAAAGGAACTTTATATGGTCTGCGGAAGGAAAGTGATGGGCTTGATTTAGAGTTCTATCAGAAAGCATTGGAATTTTTGAGAAGGTATAAAAAATAAAAATACAAAACTACAGCCATTGGTTGCAGAAATCGGTTGATTGCTCTTTTAACATTGCATACAATCCAACCAAAAAGCTTTTATATTCATTGTTATTTTATCTAATAACACATGTTATCACAATTAATAACCATAGTAAATGTACGGATACTGAGTATTCTTTTAGAGAGAGATGCCAGCTTAAGCGAAATAGCTCGCGAGAGCAATACTACCAAAGCCAATGTCTTTCGTTCGTTGAAAGTGCTGGAGAAAGAAGATTTAATCCGAAAAGAAATTCGGGGGAAAACCCATCTTTATCATTTTAATTATTTCCATCCTCGGGCCAAAGAAATAGGGAAACAATTTCAGGTAGAAAGGAAAGAAGCCTATAACCAAAAAATGAAAGGCTTACCTGCACTCTTAAATTCTTTACTGGAGAATATGTTGGATAATAGTTATGAGGGGTGCATCTTTTTTGGCTCGAGTTTAACCGGTGATTACAAAGATATCGATGTTTTTTTAATGGCAAAGAACATTAAAACTGTAAGCTTGATGAAAGAAATAAAATTGATTAATCCCAAATTATCAATCTCACTTGGAACAAGAAAAGAATTAGAGCAGGGTCTAGGGCAGGAGGATATGCTATATAAAAATATTTTGAGAGGCATACCTTTTAATTGCGAGGATTTTGTTTTAACTTTAAGAAAAAAACAGCTGTTTCTAAGAAAAAAAGATATCCAAGAGCGGTTTATTTTAGGCTATCGAGAGATTTTAAGCTGCTTGGAATTTCCTGAGAAAGAATATGTTCGGAAACACTTGGAAAAAGGAATTATGGATATCACTTTTTCTGCTTTAAATTATTTTGATTTATCCCCTCAAAATGATTCACAGGCAAAGGAAATGTTTAAAAAGCAATTTGGCTTTTGTTTTTCTTGTACAGCAAATGCGGTTAAATCGCAAGCAGAAAAAACTGGGAGGATAATTTTATGAGGGAAGCGGAAATCAAAGAAGAATTTGAATTAGGAGTTAGAGCTTTTTTGGAAGCAGAGGAAAGAAGCAAAGCAGAAGCGGTGGATAATTTTAAAGAAATAAGAGTCTTGGAATCTGCTTTTAACCGCTTGTTTCTGGCAGTGGAGCATTTCTGTAATGCTTTAGTTCTTTTTGAGACCGGTAATTATAGTCCTAAACATTTTGGTGATGCTAAAAAATTAAAAGAGCTTAAAGAAAAATATAATGTTGATTTTCAGCGAGTCTATGAAGACACTTATTCTTTCCGTTCTTATGGGGATTATAGAAAATTCCCCGAAATAGAAGAGAAGTTTAACCGCCAGAGTCTTTTAACCGAAATTAATAATGTTAAAGTCTTATTAGAAAAAGTTTTGGATGTCATTTCTAAAAAGCTAGACCTCCAATATTTGATTACTCAATTAAAATAATTAAAGATGAAACATTTACTTCCATCATTCTTCAACCGCGATACGGTTACCGTAGCCAAAGAACTTCTTGGTAAAGTAATTTCCGTAAACGGCTGTAAAGCTCGTATCGTCGAAACCGAAGCTTATGGAAAAGATCCGGCTTCGCATGCTTTTACTCGTACCGAAAGAAGCGCATTGATGTTTGATACGTACGGTCATGTTTATGTGTATCTAATCTATGGAATGTAT
Source organism: archaeon (assembly GCA_020053615.1). GTDB lineage: Archaea > Nanobdellota > Nanobdellia > Woesearchaeales > GW2011-AR9 > JACRPH01. Next base: position 3,781 of record JAGVMW010000031.1, read on the forward strand.
TATTGTATCAATTTTACTACGGAAAAAGTGGGCGAGCCTGGCGCGGTATTGATTCGAGCCGTAGAACCGTTGAATCAGATTGAAGAGCTGAAGAAGAGAAGAAAAACGGATAACCTGACTAATTTGTGTTCCGGTCCGGGAAAATTATGTTCAGCATTAGGAATTGATAAAACTCATAATGGGTTGAAGCTGGGGAAAGAAGTAAAAGTGTTTGATGACGGATTTGTAGTGGGAAAAATTGGAACGAGTTCCCGCATCGGCATTAAAGATGCTTTGGAGCTACAGTGGAGATTCTTCTTGGAAGGGAATGAATGGGTGAGTAAAGTGAAGTAGAGTATAAACTTACACAACCAACTTATTTCGTCTAGGATTATAATAAACAATTCTGGATAATTCCTCGCAGTGGTCCCATCCTCCTGAGGAGGGTAAACAAAAAGGAATTCTATTTTTTGCGGATAATTTACACACATCAATAATCTTTTCTGTCATTAGCCTCATTTCTGATAGTATTGATAATTCATATTTTTGGTCATTTGGAATATGTAATGATAAATAAGCATCATATTTGGTTAACTGTCTTTCTAAGTGTTTTCTTGCATCTTCGTCAGATTTTCCTGCACTTTCAGTTGAAAAATATATACTACTATAAGGAAAACCAGAACCATCGCTGTCTGGACATGTTTTCCTGAAGATGATTGCTCTAGTTGAGGCATCTAATAAAAAAATTCCGCTAGAATCAGTGTGAGTATGGACATAACCTTTTGCTTTAAGCTTTTCTACTAAATCAGTAACCACTGGCCTTTCGGTTAATGGTAAATCATTTCTGTTTGAATCAAAAAGTAATGCAAAATTGTCATAAACACCCAATTCTGAAGTAAGTTTTGGTACTGGTTGTTTATCATCACAATTTCTAAATTCATCTGGACATCTTCTTAATGCAGTTAGATATTGTTCTAGTCTCATGTTTTTATCCACTGATTATTCAGTAATTGGGCTAATAGAATAGTATCCCGGATGCTGATGAATGCTTCGCTTTTCTTTTTTAGCACGACAGATTTGAGGTTGAAGGTTGAACATAAAGTATAAAATGGATGTTTCCTTTATAAATCTTGTGGTTGTAATCACTTTGGGGTAACACTCCACAACAATAAATTAAATGTATTTCTACGCTCCCATCTTACCCCCTTTGCGAGCGAAGTTGTTGCGAAACTCCTAGTCGTGCTTGTGTGAGACCTGTTCCGCTTCTCAACGGTTCTAATGTTCGCGTTAGCTGAACATTGGAACTCACGAGTTACCGCAGGAACGACTTGATCGCTTCGCTCAGGTCGGGTCGCAGAATCCTACGAGGTTAGCTCCAGGGGCATGCTCAAAAATACATGAAAAGTATTTTTGGCACAGAGAAAAGATATTCTTCTTTTCTCATGAATTACACACAAGCACTGACTTTCGCAACAACCTCTTTGCGTGCCTCCTGCACCAGCTCCATAAAATCTTCTTCCAGATGTCGTTTCTGCACCTGCTGCAACGCTTTAGAGAACCAAGGCTTGAGAATAGAATGAGTGCCTTTGATGGCTTTTCTCAAATCGTCTTTAGATATCTTTCTTCTCTTGCCAGTATGCAGGCTTTCTTTAAGTGGTATTTCCGTAGCTAATTCGCATACTGCTTTTAGATCCGCTCCGGAAAATCCTACAGTTAACTTAGCTAATTCCTCATAGTTAATCTCTTCTGTTGGTCGATGAGATAAATTAATCTGCAGAATGTCTCTTCGGGCTTCTTCATCGGGGGGAGGAATAAATAAAGTGGTTCCAAATCTGCCTTCACGGCGCAAAGCCGGATCAATAGACCATGGTTCGTTAGTTGCGGCTAGCAATAATATCTGCTGTTCTTTGGAATCCATGCCGTCCATCTCTGTTAGCAATTGGGCAACCGCGCTTTTGTCATGGGCAGGAGCATCACTTCTATCCGAGCCTAATGAATCAAATTCGTCAAAGAATATTACAGTAGGCTGAGTTTCTCGGGCTTGGGCGAATAATTCAGCGATATTCTTTTCCGTTTCTCCTACGTACTTACTTTTCAAGTCGGAACTTTTGACGTGGATAAAACTCACTCCCGCTTCGTTAGCAGTGGCTTTAGCGATCAAACTTTTACCGCAGCCAGGAGGCCCATACATCAATATTCCTCCACCGGCTTGCTTACCATAATATTTGAATAATTCTGGGTGTTTAAACGGCTCAATTATTTTTAGTTTTATTTCTTCTTTCAATTCTTTCAATCCACCGATATGCTCAAAAGTAATTTTGTTTTTCGCTGGAGGGACAAATTTATTTAATCGAGTTTTCTCTTGCAGTTGTTTGGCTTTGATGTAACTTTTTTGCGCTAGTTCTAGGTACTGAGATTCTTTTTCGGGATGATGTGTAGATGCTTCTACTAAAGATTGTGCAACGAGTAGATAGTTTTTAGCCGAATCTTTAGGATTTACATTTTCTTCTTTCTGAGCTAATTGTACTAACGTAAATATTTCGTTTTCGTTACACATGGTTAAGCACCTGTTGGATTTCCTGCAAATAATTTTCGGTTTCTTTTGGTGGATTAGATTCTTGTAAGCTTCGTTTGGCTAATTCTTCTTTAGTAAGTTCTACTTGAGGTTCTCCTCTCAGCTTTTGCACTTGCTGGTAACATTGCTGTGATTTTTTCAGCCACTTGGGTTTTTTCTGCAGTTCGTGATTGAGGAGATAAATACTGCACGCTTCTAAGTAATGTGAAATGGCTTGTGGGATATTATTCTCTTGGTTGAATAGAGAAGCTAGTTTTTCTTCCCTTTGCGCGTCTTTAATGGAGCACATGCTGCACCTCCATATTGCCCAGTTCAGCTTGGATTAAGAAGGATAATTGGTCACGATCGATAGGGGAGTGATTTTGGTTGGTAAATGTTCCGTTTGTAGTGGTTTGAGATGCAGAATAGTCTTGCAAAGGCAAAGTTTGGTAAGTTTTTGGTTGAGACCATACTGAAAGTTGTTTAGGCACGTCTGTTGCTTGCGGTGTTTTTTCTTCTGTAATTCTTTTTATGGGTGCTTTGAAGAATTCTACGGGTGCGGAGAATGATAAAGGATTGCTGGTAATGGGAAAATTGTATCCAGATGATTTTTGGTCGAAATATGAAGGGTTATAATTCTGGCTAGGTTGGGTTCGTGAGGAATATTGATTAATAGAGTTGTAACCTAAACCTAACACTGAAGTGGCATATGCACCAGCTTTTTGATACAATTGGGCAGGTTGGTAAGTCATGGTCTGGAAACTAGGGTAAGCTATCCGTGCTATGGTGTATTGATGTGGTTTGCATACCATTTTTTAAGTGGGACTATATTGTTTGGTTAATTGATTTAAGGCAAACGAGCTTAAATTTCTTTCGGGGGAAAGTGGGACAAAAAAGTCAAATGATTTACATTTAAACTTTTGGTGTTTTGACTTTCCAGAAACATTCCTATAGGCAACGAATTGTCGCCAGAAATGTTCATGAAGGAAAGTTTTTTATAAAATCCATCAAAAATCAATAAAATGCTCATCGAGATAACTCTAAAGTGCACTTATGAATGTCCACATTGTCTTGTAGATGCAGATAAAAATGGCTCGGACATGAGTCTTGAAACCGCACTCCAAGTAACTGAATTTCTTAAAGAAGTAAAACCTCCTCTAATTCAATTGACCGGAGGAGAGTTTACCCAGCATCCACAATTTTATGAGATATGCAAAATACTCCTAAATTCTGTAAACAGTTATCGGGGTCGTGTTTTTTTGGAAAGCAATGGCAGTTTTAAAGATGATTTGGGTAAAACTAAAGCAGTCGCGGCTCTATTGGAAGAGGAAAGTGTTTTAGGACTGCAGATAAGAACGGACAAGCATTATTATCCGCATTACAAAGAAACTTTATCCAGCAAAACTCTAAGAGAACTTCCTAAAACAAAAGTCTATGACGGAGGAATTGATTTGTTATATCCTCTTGGTCGGGCAGTGAGAAATTATCCGGATAAAATCAATAAAAATAGTAATCCCTCCTGCAGTAATATTTTTCTCTTGTCCCATCAAGGTGTTGTTAATAACTTAAGTGGATTAATTGATTATTTGCAGACAGTCCGCGGAAAGTTTTGTAAGCCAACTATTGACCCCGACGGTTATCTTCATGCAGGAGAGTCTTGGCATTGTGTAAATTTTGGTCATGTTAGTGAAGGTACAGAACAATTATACCACAAATTAATGGAAGAAAAGCCTTGCAACAAGTGCGGCTTAGTAAAAAATCTCCCTTCGGAAGTGAAAAGAATAATAGGATTGTGAAAAATACTTTTTCCCCATACTTTTTTAAATAAGAACAAAATATTATCTTTTATGCGGGGGTAGGAAAGTGGAGTAATATTAAGAGCTTAAAATAACCACGAGCTGAAGTAATAAAAAAAGAGGCGATGTCAAAACTCTTAACAAAAGCTTTTCCCTCTTTGAGGTCGGCAAACTCTTGCCTAAAAGTTTTTTGTGAGTTTCGTCTGGATAAGCCACTTTTTCTATTGGACACTAAATTTTATTACAGTGTATAAAACTTAGAAGTGATTAAGATGGATTATGCAAATGCTTCAGAACTCGCTGAGATTGTTGGCTTAAGCTTTGGTGATGGAAGTTTAACTCGAAGAAAAAAAGGAGGACATCTCCGTTTCCAGTTAAGAGGAAATGTTACAGAAGATAGAGACCATTATGACAAATATGTAATTAATTTGTTTAATAAGAATGTATCTTTGCCGATTATTAATCGAGCAGTTAGTGTTATCGAATGTAAAAGTCCAAATTGTAAGTCGTATGGTTTTGCGATACAAAGCAATAAATTTGGCAACTTTCTAAATAGTTTAGGTATTCCAATTGGAGTTAAAAATGAACTTA
>JAGVMW010000106.1 GCA_020053615.1 archaeon
TGCGATAGTTGCATCTCATTAAATGAAAACAGGACGGCAAAGCCGTCCTTGTTTTCAGGTGGATATGGTGCTATCACTCACAAAACGGACTGTGCCGTCGTCACGCAACCTTTAATAATCAGTTCAATTTCAATATGGTATGAACAAAAGAGGCGAGCTTAAGCTGTCTAATAGAGTTTCTGAACTAGTTTCACAACCATTGCCTAAAGAATTGGATGAGAAAATAACTAAAAATATGCTGGCAGAAATGCAGGTTAAATCCGGAAAAGTTATTGCTGCATTTTATCTACACTGCAAAAATATGTTGGAAAAGAATTATGATTTGAGCTGGAGCTATGAGAAATTATATCCGTTTGATATGATGAAACATTTTACTGCCGAATTTCAATCTAAAGTCAAAGGAGAGTGTCGTCTGCTGTTGGATGGAAAAATAATTTCTTTGAATTGTGGTTTTGTCAAAAGTAAATTTTCCGCACCAGTTTCATCACGCTTTCGTCCTGACTTTAAGACTTTGTCATTTGAGTTACTAAAAGGAAGGTACTTAACTGATTGGCTCACTCCAGGAGACGAACCGGAGATTGTTACAATATATATTGTTCCCACCATTAATTTACTGAGAGGAAAATCGCTTTACTTTGTGGTTGGTGAAGATGGAACTGGTAAATATACTAATGGCAGTTTTGCAGAAAAGCTGATGGATACCACTGGTTTAGTAAAAGAGTTAACTTCTAAATTATTAAAAGGAAAGATGATTCATGCTGTTCCTAAGTCCAGACTAACTCCGGTAACCGCAGTTAATTTGAAAGTTCAGTTAAAGAGGGGATGATAGTTAGAGGATATTTTCGAATTGAACCGTAGCTGAGCGATATACACACTAATCACTTTTTTCATTTATAACTCCGGTGTAGTTACAACCAAAAAGCTTTTAAATAAGTGCAATTATTAGCTTAAAACATAATCTTAAACAAACTTAGAGGTATAATAAAATGACAAATGAAATAGCTTGGATTGATAATACATATCTTTGGTCTGACGCTCATCGCATGGAACTTGAAGTTTTTGAACATCTTGGTCAAATAGAACTCTTTGAGCATGCTGATTCAGCTTTAGAAGCAGTGACCAAGACCGTTTATGATTTAATTGTGATTGACCCTCGATTAGCACCGGGTTTTAACTATCCTAAACCACGTCCCTATGATTATGGACTCATTGGTTTAGACTTAGTGAAAAGAATTCGGGCAGAAGGTCAGAATACAAAAACCCCCGTGGTAGTAATTTACAAAGGTTCTCGAGATAGGGATAAAGGGCATATCTGTGACAATGTTTATGAAACAGATTTCCGAAATGCTGGAGCAAATGAGGTTATTTCTATTGCTGATTGTATGCCGGATAGGTTTTGTGACAAGATAAAGCCTTACTTACAGAAGAAGTAAATGCTTATTTTGAATATTTAAGAGAAGAGTGATTGAAGTCGAAAAAAGAATTTTTGAGCTGACGGAATAGGAAAACTATTTCTCAATTTAAGCAAATCACTAAAGAAAACCTTTTAAATCCGTTAAGAAATAGCTCTGACGTGGCCCCATAGCTTACCCTGGAAAGCTTTTATCTGTTAATCCGGTAGAAGTTTAGGGAACTGGAGCGCTGCTCTTATACGGGCACGTTTCACACAAACGTCACTCAAGTTAAGCAGAGGTTCCGGGTTCAAAAGCCGAAGATTAATAATTGCGGCAGAAATTCCCGGTGGGGTCACATTTATTTTCTTTACTTAGGCTTCTTTTTATAATTCAAAATCATATTGCTTAGATTATCTTTCCCTAGAAAATCTAATAACAGCGGATTTTTATTAAGTTTCTGAAGTTTATCTCTAGCATAACCGTTATCATCAAATTCAATCTGTGAATGAGCTATACTTTCCGAGATTTTTAGAGAAAGAAATTCTCCCTCTTTTTCCAATTTATTTACCTCATCTAAAATCATTATTTCCTCAGTAATCCCAGTCCTGAATTTTTCTAAGTCAGATAAAACACATTTTATCTTGTAAATGAAGCCTAAAATTGCTTTTTGGTATTCCTCTGAATTTTGGAGAATTAAATGCAGCCAAAAAGTGCCAACTTCTTCGGTGTGAAATTTAAATTGCAGGTGTGGAAAGTTGTGTTTGTCTTGCTGAGGATGATGCTCAATAGCATATTTGCGGTGTATATACTGCTCTTCTTCGTGATGAGTTTCTATTCGTAAAGAATATTCTTCTTCTGTTATTTCAAAGCTGGGCTTTTCTTTAACCACTATCCTAATGTTGGATTCCAAGTCATCAAACAGGAAAGTGTTAAAGTAGGTTTTTGAAAATTGGAATTCTTTCATGGGATGATCTTCCAGATGGAATTAGAAGGAGAGCTTTTAATCTTTTCTTTTATAGAAAGGGATATTTTCTCTTCTTCACTCAACCTCAACGGCTCTTCAACGTCATTGATAAACGATTCTTCGCTGAGAGAATGGTCATAATAAAACTTTCTCCATCGGGCAATGTTTTCAAAGTCGTCATCTCTCACCATGGGGTCAAGAGTTTTAAATTCTTTGCATAAAGCTACCGAAACGCACCTAAAGTAAATTCCCAAGTATGCCGGATGCAGGTGCTTATGCTGCTTATTCACTCCAAAAAATTCAGAAGGGTTAAATATTCTTCTGCCCAAGAAAACTTTCCGAAAAGTTAAATCCAGTGTAAAATTAGTTTGTTCTTCTTTTACATCATTATATTCAAATTCAACACTTACAGGCTTATCTTTATAGGTGGTTTCTAAAAACAAAGTTTTTCGCTGATATTTAAGCGCTTTTAAGTTTCCTTTTTCTGCAGACTGGGTTCTTTCTTTCAGTAGATAAAGAATTACGTCATTAAACGTTTCATTTGTTTTTTTTAAGTTATTAAGGGTATTCCACGTTTTCATATCTAGCTTAATGTTCCGCTTGCCCGAAGGCATTTCTTTAATTCGTTCTCGCATTTTGGACACTTAGTGTACTGGGTGTAGTGGTGTGCTATTATATAAATCTTTCTATTTTTTAGATTAATAAGATGTTGCCATAAGAAATAAAAATGAATGCGGTGGCGGGGACTTTCGACGATATTTATTTATCGCTTCGAACCCCGGCCGCGACCTCTTTGCGAGATCACTCGTGGCAAGGTCACATACTAACCACTATACTACCACCGCGCAAAAGTCCAGAAAAGAGAATTATTAATAAAGTTTTGTATTCTCTTTTCCCAAACCCCATAAAAAGTTTTATAAATTGCCCATAATTCTACCTACTGTCCCCTCTTAGTTTAGTGGCTAGAACCCTCGGCTGTGTGTGGTTTACCACAAGCCAAAGATGAGTTCGCTACCAGACTAAGCATCTTGCTATGGATGAAAGGTAGATAGCCGGGACCGAGTGATCCCCGGTTCAAGTCCGGGAGAGGGGACTTACAGGAGGAAAGGTACATTACCTTTTCTCTTGTTCATTCTAACAATGATTGTTTTCTTTGCAGGTTAAAGCCTATTTTTTGGGCAAATAAATGCGTATCTTTTGGTATTAATCCAAATACATTTCTTTTACACCCATAGCCTGCTTTTATAATACTCTCTAACCCAAACTCCTGTAATATTTGTTGAATTTGACACAGGCCTTTATAATTTATAGAATACAATCGAACTTTCATCTTCCTACCCTCTCTGATAACAGTTCCCTCGTCGTCAAATAAAGCTCTTAGGAACTCTCTCTTAATAGATAAATCAGCTGCAAATATCTGAGAAGGAACAAACCAAGTAGATGATCTGAATTCACAATAAGTATGCAAATCTTCATATGCACGCTTTGACAAAAGTGAAACAAATGGAATAAGCTTACCTGTTTTTCCGGACCGATTTGTACCGCGTGTTGGCTCTAAGCCATAGACGCTTATCAGGTCAGATTCAAATTGATCTAAAGATTCCGCATCTGTTACCTCTAACTTGATAACATAATTAGTTTCAGAAGATCTATATACACAACCATCACCTATCAGATGAGCAATGATTCTAGCTTTTGCGGGAGTAAGATGTTCATATCCTTTCTGCAAGTTTTGTATTTGTTTAGCTAATTTTTGATATTTTCAATCTATATTCTCCAGAAGCGAAAAGTATTTATTCTAGTTAGCTACTTTGTAGCTAATGAAGGAAA
>JAGVMW010000094.1 GCA_020053615.1 archaeon
AAGAATATTGGTGCTTTCAATGATTTGCTTAACTTTGTCTATAAAAACTAAAGCTTTAATTCTAAGAGATTCAACTAGATTTTTGTCATAGGCTCGTTGAGTTGAATAAGTTGCCAATTCTCTTTTATTTTTTGACTCAACATAAAAAGTTAAATCTTGATAATCTATGAACAAAGAGTCAATAAGCTCTAAATCCTCTTTATCTATCCCCCTCCGATAAAACTCTTTGATTAACACACATAAAGTTGCTAGGTGGCTTTTAGAGGTATATTTTCGGGTCATGATTAAAGCTAAAACAATATGATAAGAAGCATAATAACAGCCATTGATATAGAGAAATGCATTGATTAGTATAATCTATTAACGCATTTCTAATATGAATCTTTGCCTAAATATTTAACTAATCAACGCAAAGATTCATACACCAATCAAAATGTCCTAGCTTAACATTATCTTTAACAAAGACCAGATTATGCTCGGCTTTGGCAATATGTCCTTTTATCTCTTCTGGAATCACCGGCTGTTTTATTAAAACCTCCTGACGAAGGAATTCATCTATTTTGAAGTTAAGGAATTGAGAATCTTCAATTAATTTGTTTAAGTCATATTCTTTCATGGTTAATCATCCGGTAATATTCAATATGATTTGTAACTGGATAACCCGTACTGATGGCTGCCTGAATCACATGATCATGCTTTAGTTTTAATTCATCTATAAACTCATGGAAAGTTATCTGGAAACAGCTGATTCTGATTCCCGTTTGGGCATCGGCATATTTTTCGGATTCTTTTGTGTCAATTTTTTTGTTTACGATTAATAATATATCAACATCTGATTGCTCTTTATAAGTATTTTTGGCAGTTGAACCGAACACAAAAGCAATAACTGGTTTATCTTTAAGGTTATCCAAAAAGTAAAGTATGGCTTTTCTTCTTAAATTGGGAAGTTTGTTTAGCTTGATGACATCAAAGTAAGTCAATACAGAATAAACTTTCTCATTTTTCTGTAGTTCATATTTTTTCAGATTGCCATCTTTTCTGGAAAGAAGAAGTTTACTTTTCTCTAGTTCTTTAAGAAACCTAAAAGCGCTATTTTCATTTAGTTTAGTTTTTCGAGCAATATCCCTAAGATGAATTTTCGCAGATTTATCTTGATAGAATAAAGCAAGTATTTTTTCAAAGCCTGATTTTAAGATTATTTCCATTTAATTTGGTGCCCCTTTTGGAGGGGTTATTAATGTTTATATTTGTTAAACAACTGTTTAAATTAGTTAAACGTTTATAAGCTTTTTGGTGCTACGAGGAGAGTTTTGAAGAGCTTCATCTGTCAGGTCTCATTTCTAATTCACTAAGAACATTTGCATACAAATCGGCGGGGATGGTTCTTCCTTCTTTTGGAGGACAACCGCAATTAAATCTGCCTGCTCTTCTCTTGTTTTGACTTTCTTCCCAGATTTCTTTAATACTTTTATCTTTAACATTACTTTCGATTGTTGTATAACCAGGACAACTAACCACATTTCCATTTGCAGTAACATATAATCCACATCCCACTTGATTACATGGATGCGAGCCAGGCATAGCAGAAATTCCTTCTCTTTTAATCTGTTCTAAAGTCTGAACTCCTCGTTCAATATTCCAAGAATATACTCTTGTCCATAAGCTTACTTTCTGCTCATCAGTAAGATCCATTTTGTGAATAAACTTATCATCTAATTGCTTGCCGCTAACCATAGATACGGCAATAACCGGATAAATATTTCGTTCTCTGGCGTAAACATAGATATCAAAAGCTTCGTCATAAGTTGTTTTAGTTATAGGCGCATTACACAAGCATAATCTGGTTGGATTTGGTTTGTTGAATCCTGCTCTGACTAATTTTTCTAAGGCTCGATTTCTAATCTTGGTGTGTCCTTCTTGTTTGACTAATGTATCTTGAGTCTCAGTATAGAATGACTGAAAACATAACATAAAACTAACTTTTAGCTTATACAATTCATCGCATAACTCTTGGGCGGAGGATATTCCATAATTCTGGTTAAATCTTCTTGCTTCTTCATCACTTCCTAAAACTTGTCCTTTAGTGAATACGGCTAGTCCTATGTCTCTTTCAGTCATATCTCTGGCAAATCGCAGGAAACTAGAATCCTGCGTTGGCTCTCCTGCTCCACAAATCTTAACACTTTGTAAGCCTAATTCTCTGGCGTCATCAATAACTTGAATGAGTTGGTTGTAATTTAAATCTCCTTCATTTACATCATCCACCACATTGTTTTTTCTGAAGCAGGAAGCACAATTTAGAGAGCAGTATCTTCTGAAGTCAATATCCAGCATTAAGAGTTTGCCTTTATTTGCTTCTAACTCATCCTGTGTAAAAAATCCCCAGTATTGAATCTTATTTTGATAATCTTCTGGGAATTGTATTCCAAATTTCTTTGGGATATCTGGAATTATTTTCATCTGAACACCTCCAAATGTTTTGGTAAGTCTGTTGGAATCTGAGTATCATCCTCCGTGTAGAAAACTGAGCACGGGCAAAGCTGGAAATTTCTAATTTTATCTTTAAATCCAGCATAGATCACTTCTAGCAATGATGTTTCTAGAAAATTTCCATAATTAACCGAATGGCTTGGACAATCCATTACATCGCCGTTAGGGTAAATTGCAAAAGAATACAATGACCTTTCACATTTTGCCTGTGCCTGCATTCTCTGACCAAAAATAAGATTCTGATGATAGCCAAATTTCTTATCTACTTCAGCCATTTTCACAAAAAAGTCTCTGGCTTCTCTAAAATCTGAATTTTCCACCAGTGTCTCACTGGTGGCGTAAGCTCCAGCGAGATATTGTATCATGTGGAAAATTCATGGTCTGAGGAAACCGACCCGAG
>JAGVMW010000095.1 GCA_020053615.1 archaeon
AGAAGTATGATAGTGATTCTTTAAAAGTTTTTCTCGTCATTAAAAAAAGGTAACTAGTTGTAAGGACTCAAAAAAGGTAAATCTCCTTCGGAGATACTGTCTTACCGGGAATCCCGGTGATGCTTTTTTCTCCCCTAAATCCCGGTGTGAGTTTTTGTTCAAGAGTTGATTAAGACTAACTTAATGCCAAGTTTCACAGTTATTCAACTGAACAACAAGTAACCTTTATAAACCACTACGCTTTTCCTAAGCTTTAATGGAGGTGTTGGACGTTCGGGAAGAAAAGTTATCTAGAGCTATTAGTGCTGCCTCCCGAAGGCAGATTCTACGGTTATTAAGTGAAAATGAGCTTACTGTTAATGAAATCGTGGCTAAAACCAGTATGTCCAAGTCGCTTACCTCCAAGCATCTTACGTTATTATATGATCTAGGTTTTCTGGAAGCTAAAGTCCAATCTCCATACAAATATTATTCTATTAAAGATAAACGATTGAAAACCCTGCTGGAAGAATATGATGGAGTTATTTTATCCTTATCTGCCACTGATCTGCCTCCGATTCAAGAGAAGAAACTATCTCGAGCAATTAGCGCCTTTTCTCGACGGCAAGCTTTACGTCTGCTGGCTAAGAAAGAATCGACGGTTACTGAAGTTGTATCTTTTACCAAAATGTCTAAATCTCTTGCTTCCCGCCATCTAAAATTGATGTATGATCTGGGATTCTTGATAGCGAACGTCCAACCTCCATTCAAACGTTATTCGCTCAAGATTCCACGGATGAAAACACTGCTGGAAGAATACGATAAAATAATTGGAACAACATGAAGTCCAAGAAGATTGAATTTAGGAAGCGTACCAGAAAATCGACACATCTAGTTGAGAAAGCAATTGGCATAGTAGCGATAGTTGCGTTAATGATACTGGTTGGTGTGTTACTAATGGAAACTTCTTGGGAGGAAATATCTTTTTCCGGAAACTCAATCACCGGAGCCGCAGTAGAGGAAAGTTCGGTAGCAAATGAAGTAGTTATCCCTGAACAAACTATTGAAACTCCTCTGTCAGAAGCGCCACTAATAGAGACAATTGCTTCAGAAGAGAATATGGGTATACAAGCTGGTGGTGGAGAAGGGGTGGGAATATTAGGAGATGCTAACTCAACCTCTTGTGGAAATGTTACTGGAAGTTTGACTTTAACAGCGAATGTATCAACAACCACTACTTGCTTTATCATAAAAGCCAGCAATATTGTATTAGATTGTGCTGGATTTACGGTAGGTGGTGATGGCGGAAGTAGTGATAGTGGTGTAAGTAATACGGGCGGATATGATAATCTAACCATCCAAAACTGCATTATTGATAATTTTGGTGGACATGGTATGCTCTCACATAATGACGCTTATGACCAGCTTATTCAAAATAACACGTTTATAAACTTAACCACCGGAATCAGATTTGCGTGGCCTTTCCAAGGCACCGCTAATGGAACTATTAAGAATAACACTTTTACTTTGCCTAAGACGTCTACCTCTTATGCGATTTTAGGAGACACCAATACAGACATACTTAACAATACTTTTTATGGGGATTATAGTGTAGGTGGAATATATGTTGGTGATAATAATCGCATTTGGAATAATTATTTCTGGGGGAATGATGGGACTTATGGTTCTGGAAATAGCTCACTTTGTGTAAATGGAATTGGAAACTTCTATAATGGGAGCGTAGCTTTTGCCCAAGTTCCAGCTGCTGACTGCGGTCCAACACCAAACGAAATAGTATACGTCAACCAAAGCCGTGGCGCTAGTTCGTTTACATTTGGAGGAAGAGACGCTATCTATCCCGACTTAAGAACAGCCGTTTATAACACTTGGAATGGGACCAATAATATTGTTTATCTTTTGGAAAACCATAGCACTAGTTATAGCCAGACTAGCAGTGCAGTGCATTTTGTAAGAAGCAATCAGGGGGTTGACTGTAGGGGTTATATGTATAGCGATACTGATGCTACTTCCGACATTTATGGCTTTAGCACAAACGGGTTTAACAACCTGATTATCAGTAATTGCACTATCTTCAATTTTGATAGGAGCATAAGCGTTAGCAATAGTGAAGGCGTTTCCATCATTAACAATACTTTTGTTGCTGACTCAGAATATTACGGGATTTTCTTTTCCAATGGAGATAATTTTACCATTACCAACAACACTTTCACCGGAGATTTGACCGCCTATGCCATAGACCTTGATAGCTCCTCGGCAAATAACCGCATCTGGCAGAACATGTTCTGGGGCGGCAACGGGATAGAAACGGCTGGGACAAACACTTCGTTCTGCGTCAATGGGATAGGTAATTTTTACAATGCTAGCGTAGCTGTAGCCGGAGGCAGTTTACAAGATCAAATTCCTGCTGCTGATTGTGGACCAACTCCCAATGGAACAGTTTATGTCAATCAAAGTATAGGAATTCTTTCATTCACTTGGGGAGGAACTAGTGCCACTTATCCTGACTTAAGAACCGCAGTATATAACACTTGGAATGGAACCAATAATACTATTTATCTTTTGGAGAATCACAATACTACTTATCGCCAAGCCAGCAGAGCAGTACATTTCATGCGCGGTAACTTAGAAGTTAATTGCTTAGGACACACCTACAGTGATACTGATGCCACATCAGATATTTATGCTTTTACAACTTACGGGTATAGCAGTATCAGCATCCATAATTGTACCATCTCTAATTTTAATTCAGGACTGCTGTTAAGCGATGGGACAAATCACCGCATCTACAATAACAGCTTCATCTCGGAGGGAGAAAATGAAGGGGTCTACTTCAGCAATGCTGATAACTCTATATTCACCAACAACACTTTTTCAGGAGATTATACCCTAGATGCACTTGATTTTGACAGCAGTTCTACCAATAATAGTGCTTGGCAGAATCAGTTCTTGGGAGCGGATGGAGTGGATGATAATGGGGCGAATAATTCTCTTTGCGTAAACGATATCGGAAATTTCTACAACGCTAGTGTAACCCCCGCAAATGTTCTTGCTGCAGATTGCGGACCTACACCTAATGGGATTATTTATGTAAATCAAAGTGCAGGAACACATTCGTTCACTTGGAACGGGAGCAGTGCAACTTACATTGATTTAAGAACCGCAGTTTACAATACTTACAACGGAACTAGTAATAAAGTTTATTTATTGGGAAATCACAACACTACTTATACCCAAGGTGGTAAAGTAGTAGACTTTGTTAGAAGTAATGTTGATCTTAATTGTTTAGGATACACGTTTAGTGATCCGAGCGGTGATTCAAGTATTGACGGATTTGACACCAATAGTGTTAATGGCATCAGCATACATAATTGTACCATCTCTAATTTTCAGTCAGGATTGGGGTTAATCAGTGGAACAAATCATCTGATTTATAACAACAGTTTTATAGCTGGAGGGGAAATGTACGGGATTTTCTTCAGTAATGCGGATAGTTCTATCATAATCAATAATACTTTCTCCGGAGATTACACCTCTGATGCGATTGATCTTGACACTAATTCTGCTAATAATAATGTCTCTCAAAACCAATTCTGGGGGGCGGATGGAGTGGATGATAATGGTGCGAATAATTCTCTTTGCGTAAACAGCGTTGGTAATTATTATAATAACAGTGTAGCCGTAGCTTATCTTAGTTCTAACGACTGCGGTCCAACACCAAATTCCAACGTCTCAGTCAACAGCAGCATTTCTGCCAGCAGCTTTACTTTCTCTACTGCAGCTGATGCTAATCCAGTTTACAAAAATCTGCAGGAAGCGTATTATAACGCCCAAGAAAATCGCACCATGTTCCTCGTCGAGAACTATAACTCTACCTCCACTACCCAAACCGTCAGAAATGGAACCACTTTAAACTGCCAGAATAAACGTATCAATTCCAGTGCCGATGCCATCAACATCAATGGAGAAGTAGGAACTACCGTTTCCAATTGCGTTATCACTACTATCGGAAATGGAATAGAGGGAATTACTTTAACTTCTTCCGCTACTGGCAACACTATTGTTAATACCAGAATAAACACTACTGGAACTACTGCTTATGGAGTTACCTTTACCAGTTCTAATGGAAATAACATTATAAATTCCACATTTAACATTCCTTCTGCCAATGATGTGTATTCCAGCACCGCTAATAACAACTCCATCATTAACTCAGTATTCAACCGCTCCGACTTAGGATTCACTGGAGCTGGTTCGTGGCTCCAAGTAAAATGGTATGTAGACGTAAACGTAACCAACGGAACTGGAGGAATAGCTAATGCTACTGTAAATATCGCTAATTCTACTTCGATGAATATATTCAGTGGATTAAGTAACATCAATGGACAAATTCCTCAGCAGACCATTACTGAATTCTGGCAGAACGGTTCTTTAACAGTATATGAAACTCCGCACAATTTCTCAGCCAACAAGACCGGGTATGCTACTAATTATTCCATTGTAAATTTAACTGTAACTAACAGCACCACTGTTGTATTAAACTTGGTGAATACTTTATATCCAGACTTAAAAATAAACAACAGCGACTTAACTTACACTTTTGGAACTATAAGACAAAATAATACTGTAGAAGTTAATGCCACCATTTACAACTTAGGTAATACTAATGCGACTGATGCTAATATTTCATTCTATGTAGATTCAGGATTAAATCAATCGAGATTGGTGAATATCAGCGACGGCTCTTCACAATTAGTCCAATTCAACTGGACAGCTCTAGGTGGGAACCATACTTTGGAAGTAAAAACAGATCCTTCCAATTCCATAACTGAATCCAATGAGACTAACAACAATGCAACAAATAATATCTCTGTTAAGTATGTGACAATATTACAATATCTCTCACCAAACGGAAGCTTCCCCCGCGGAAAAGATGTGGCTGGAGAGGACGCGCTATTTGAAATTGATAATACTTTAACTGCAGTATCACAAGTGTATGATTTATACAATTCATCACATGCACTATCAGCTAACTGCAGTTTCTACTTCAACGAAACTCTGCTGGGAACCAATTTAACTAACTCTTCCGGCCATTGCAGTTATACTTTTGATAAGACCAATTATTCTTATGGCAACTACAACTTAACGGTAAACTTTACTGGACTCCAAAGCGATGCCGTCTTGCATACCTCGCAAGTTCAGAATACAACTCCTATTGAGATAGTGGTTCTTTCTATTAACTTAGACACTGTAAATCATTACAATGGATTAAATTATATCTTAGGAGAGATGGCAGTATTAAATATTAGTATTACTCAAAATGGTGTTGCTTACAGTCCCGATACTGTAACTTCTGTTATACGAGGAGCAACTGATCCTGCTGATGGACCATCAGTATATGACAGTACTTTGTACAATGATTCTACTGGAAACTATCGCTACACTTCTTTAATCACTAGTCCGCCTAACGGTGGTTCGGTAAGATGGAGAGTAAGAATAAATTCAACTACTTTCGGATTAATCGGAACTGTCAGCCATTCTGATATTACAGTAAATAATAATGATGGAAATCTTAGTATGAATATAATCAACTCCACTATGAATAATGTAATCGGAACTCAACTTACAGTTAAAGATGCTACGGCATACCAGTTAAACCAATCGGTTAATGCTTCTATCACTAATTATCCCATCCGTAAAGACAAGAATCACACTTTAGAGTTTGTAGCGTCTAGTGGAGAAGTAGTAATGCTAGAAAAAGTTAACTTGAACCAAACTAATAACAATCTTACTCTTCAGATAGTTTCAGAATATAATGGAAGCTTACCTACTTCGCTGAAAAATCTCACTTCTGTAACCGGGTTTGAAAGTTTCCCTTACAACATAACTAACGGAAATATTACTATTCCAAAGAATGGAAAGACAATAACTTCTATTATGAGATGTAATAACTGGAATTCTACCACGGCTACTTGTGCTGGCACTTGGTCTACTTACACTACTGCTTTTGGAGAGAATTCCACCCATATTTGGTTTAATATCACTTCATTCAGCGGATATGCTGGAGGAGTACCGTTCAGTTCTAATTTGACTATTTGGGATGAGACTGATAGTGGAATGCCATTTGGGAACCAGATTAAATATGTAAACCAGCAAGTATTATTCTTTGCAAATTACACTAATTCTACTTCCAGAACTGGAATAAATGACGGAACGTGTAATATCTCGTTTAGTACTGCTCCAACTGGACCATTCGAGATGCCGTACAATTCTACTTATTCGCTTTACTTATATAATCGCAGCTTTAGTTCTGCTGGGAATTCTTCATGGAATGTAACTTGTAATCATTCAAGATATGATACCCTTACCGCCAACGATACGGTTGTAATAACTGTAGATTATTACCCCCTTTGGGAATCTAATAGCACTACAATCGTAGCTACCTACTCCTCCACCCAACCATCTCTATTCAACATCACGTGGATTGATGACATCAACATCAGCACCGCTTGGTTTGAATCCAATTATTCCGGCACAGCAATTAATTATTCTATGAATAGAATTGCCGGCAATTCAACCAATGGAACGTACAATTATTCAGCAGTTCTGCCTTCTGGAAGTCATTACTGGAGATCGTATGCAAATGATTCTGCTAATCAATGGAACAATACGAATACGTGGACGTTTAGTATTGCCAGAGCAAGCAGCAGTATAAATCTAACTCTGAATGGAACCAGTAGCGATATAACCTTGCTGAATGGAACAGCAATTAATGTTAACTGCTCACGCTTAGTTGGTGAGGGAAATGTAGAATTGTTGTTGAATGGAACGCTAATTAATTCGGGAACGGATATTGGTAATTTGACCAACTTTACTTCAGTAGGTCTGCAGAATGCTACCTGCCAGTATAATCAAACGCAGAATTATTCTGCAAGTACAGCAGTATATTGGATAAATGTTACTCCAGTAATCCCAGATAATTCACCAAATGTAACTTTGCTCTCTCCCGCAGCAGGTTATAGTAGTGAATCCGGACCACTTACTAATCTTACTTTCTCCTGCAATGCTACTGACGATAACCAATTAGTTAATATTTCTTTATATCTAACCAATTCTACTAACCAATCTTTTGCATTGAACCAAAGCACAAACATCAGCGGAACAACTAACAACTCCAACTGGACTTTAGAATTAGGGATTGGTAATTACACCTGGAACTGCTTAGCGGTAGATAATGCTTCACAGCGTGGATGGGGAACGGCTAATAGAAGTATATTGTTGTTGCCAGACATCACCTTACCCTACTTCAATCCACAACCAACGAATCAAACCGTAGAATTTGGAACTGCATTTAGTTATGATGTAAATGCCAGCGATAATGTTGCAGTAGATACATTTGCAGTAAATGATACTAACTTTACAGTCAATAGAAGTGGATATATTACTAATGTGTCTAGTTTAATCGTTAGGATTTATTCATTAAATATTAGTGTCAATGACACTTCTGGAAATAAAAATTCAACTACAATAAATATAACTGTGCAGGACACTACCTCACCAGCATTTACAGTGTTGAGCAATCCTTCAATAACTTACGGAGATGCTTTAAGTACCCAATTCAACGCTAGTGATTTAAGCGGAATAAGCAGATGGTGGATAAATGATACGGCAAGATTTACCATCAATAGCACTACAGGATTATTCACTAATAATGGAACAATAGCTGTTGGAACTTACAATGTTAATTTGAGTGTAAACGATACATATAACAATGTAAACTCAACTATTGTAACTGTAACCGTTAATGCTCAATCATCTTCCAGCAGTTCTTCTGGAGGCGGAGGTGGTGGACCAAGTTGTACCTCTTCCTGGAACTGCACTGAATGGAGTAAGTGCTCCTCTTCATTGAAGCAAACTCGCACTTGTGTTGATTTGAAAGGCTGTGAAGAAAGTTATACTGAAGACCAAGATTGTGATAAATGCCAAGAAGCGTGGGTTTGTTCAGCGTGGTCGGAATGTAAAAATAATCTTCAGAATAGAATCTGTACTGATTACAATGATTGCGGAACCATCGAATTCAGACCAGAGCAAGTTAAGTTTTGTGGAGAAGGAAATGAAGGGGGAGATGGACTAATTCCTAAACCTGCAGGTACTGGAGAAGAAGAGTTTGTTCCAGAACCGGAAGATAAGATTATTCCAAAAATAATTGGACCATTGATTGGAAAAGCATTTTTCTCAAAAGCAACTATAACCTCGGCTTGGAATGAATATGCCTATTATCTATTAGGATTGTTCTTACTCACAATCTTAACCATCTTACTCTTAGTAATTATCAAAAAGCGCTCTTCCAATGAGGAAGACTCACTTAAAGAATTGAAGAAATGGATTTTGGAAGAGAAGCAGAGAGGGTTGTCAGATACCCAAATAATGACTATATTGCTTCAGCACACTACTTGGGATAAAGAGGAGATAGCACAAGCGTTTTATAAAGTGAGACATCCAGAGATGAGGCAAAAGAAATAAGAACGTTGCATTATCCCATATCCACCCCAAATTCATTTTCGGCAACTACTTGCAGTCCTTGATAAATCTTAGTTCTGATGATGTGTTTACCAGCATACATTTCACCATATTTCAACTGCTGGGCGAAGATTAACGGCTCCGTTTGCTTGATGTTATACGGCCCATATAATTCATTAAATCGTGTGTTAAACGTTCTGTCGGTGTTTTCTTTAATTACTTCCAATTCTAAGAAGTATTGTCCGGTGCCGATTATGGGTGTGCCAATGATAGCTCCAGTTATGCCGCTACTGCTTTTAATTCCACCAATCTTTTCGCTGGGAACGATTACAGCATACAAGTCCATTGTTTTTTTAGATTCATCTAAATCTACTGCTGTTCCTAGAACTGACTTCTTTTCCAATTGGAATTCCTTTTCATTTACGGAAACTCCATTAGTTGTAAATTGCATCTTCATCTGTCTGGATTGAGCTAATCCTTCTTTGATTTCGATGACTTGGTCGATTTTCTCTCCCGGATTTAGTGTGATTTCTTTAGAGTTTACTATTTCTGCTTTGAGCAGTCTTCCTGAGATAGATTCTCCGGAACTGACAATTTGAGATAGTTTCATTAGTAAAGAATCGCCGAATCCTAACGTTTTTCGGGTGATGATAAAGTAAGGGTCGTCTATTTCTTGTTGTAGTTCTGGAAAAAGGTACATTTTCTTAGTTCCGATGTTTTCTAAGGTTATGGTTACGGCAGTGATGTCATCAGATATTTTAGAAGTAGTTATTTCTGTGGTTTTAATGAATTTCTTGACTTCTTCAGGAGTGTAAGTATCGGCTGGAAGTTCTGTTGAAGGAGGTGTGGTTTTCTTGGAAGTAGTGGTGGTGGTTACTGTAGGTGTTACGGCGGGAGTGGTTGCTGCGGCTGCGGCGGTGGTGCTACTGCTTCCTCCGCCGGAACCTAAGTGAACTTCTGCAGCAGGACAGGTAGTTATCAATGGAGCAAAATCAGCTCCAGTTCCGGAAAATTTGCTCGATGAAGAAGCATTGTAAGGCCAATCATTCGCACCTGCACTAGAAACATTATCAGCGTATCCATCTCCAGTCAAGTCTCTTCCTTTGTCGCAATAGTCTGCATATTGATTACCCCTATTCTGAATCGTTCCCGAAATATTAATTAAAGTATTAAAGTTATTTACATAGCTTGAATCATTAAGTGAGATGATATTGTAACTCGATGCACTAAAATTATTGTGGTAAATGGTATTATTAATAGAGGGATACGCTGATTCAAAATTTATAGCGCGGAAGATCCCGGAGAAGCTGTTGTTGGAAATAGTATTATGAGATGAAGAATGAAAAATTATGCCGTCCCATACTGAGCTGCTATCTCCGCTGAACGTGTTGTTAGAGATAATATTATTATTTGAAGAATAAAGACGAATCCCTTCTCGAAGTGCACCATCGGCTCCAGTAAAAGTATTGTTGTTTATCAAAGATCCATCGCATCCATCTAAAGTCATCCCAATACCTTTTGAGAACCTAGAATTGGTCATAGTGATTCCATTAAAATCATAACAGTTAAAACCAATGGTTAAATCCGTAAGATTCAATCCAATTAAAGTTATGTTTTCACCACGGCGAGCATCTATGCCATAAAAGAAACCACCGAGAGTACAACCGACAATCTGAGTATTATTGTATCCATCCACTGATATTTTTCCATCACCATATCCGCTTAGAATAGTTCCATCGCAATTCAACACGATACTATTGTTTTCCAGGCGTATTGAGCTTGACAGAGTATAAGTTCCCGGGCAAAAAGTGGTGTTACTTGTGATGGAAGAACTCGCCAACGGAGAAACACAATCCAAAGTTAAACTTAAATTAACTTGAGGATAACTGAATTGAGAAATATTTAAAATCGTAGAATTAGTTCGAACTCCGCTGGATGAAGTAAAGGAAACAGTAACGTTGTGGGGAGTCAAATAAGTGGTACCGGAACTATTAACCTGTATCTCTGTTAATCTTAAAGTGGCAATTCCGGAATTATCGGTAGTGGTAGAATAATCAAGCAATCCGGATGAATTGAAATATCCATAAACATTAGCATTGGGAAGCGCGGTTCCATTATTATAAGTTACGTTAACTCCTACATACTTCTGGGTGAAAACGTTAGCAGTTCCACTAATATTTATTTTACTAATATTTACTGAAGTGTTCACAAAATAATTGTTGGTTCCGCCGCTGTTCTGAGCAAAAACGTCTAAAGTATTATTGGTAAAAGTGGAGCTAGACACAATGTTGTTATTAGAAATATTAAAAACTATTGCAGTAGAAGAATTGGTTATTGTTATAGCATTGATATTACTGGAGTTAGAATTTAACAGTAATATTCCTTGTGAATAATTGCTGATTCTTAGGTTTTGAATAGTTATATTGGTAGCTCCGCTTAGATTTATTCCCGTACCGGAGCCCGTCCCAGTTAAAGTATAATTGTTTCCGTCAATAATTATATTGCTCCCAGCTAAGTTTAATCCGCTACCGGGGCAGTTATAATCTCCTCCCATCTCAAAGTCGCTAGTAAGAGTATCTCCGCAACTAACTTTGGTAAGAGTAAGATTAGCTGAAGCATAGGTCAGGTCTTCTAAATTAATGGAAGTACTATTCTGGGTGTAATTACCTAGCTGTGCTGTAATTGTTCCGGGAGTGACATAATAGTTAATCTCATTCTGGCGATATAGTTCAGTTAAAGCTAGTCTAACCACCCCGGTTCCATCAGTACTGCCAGAATCATCAACTTCTCCTAAAGAGTTATATCCAATAACATTAACTCCAGCTAAAGCCCCACCGGTAGAATTGGTAACATTCACGTCAACATACCATTTTACGTAGACTTTTCCACCGGAATAAACATAAATTTTACTTTTGTTGATGGAATTGTTGATTGAAGTGATATTGCTATTATATCCAGTTATTATTCCCATATCAAACGTATTGCTGAGGAAAGTGCTGTTGGTGAAAATGTTGTTATAAGACTTTCGAGTTTCGGAAAAATTTATCACCACACCATACGTGTTGTTAACTATTCTCTCTGAAGTAAAGTTAGAGCTGCTGATGCTCGAAAAGCTGTATCCATAGGTGCTTCCAGAGACATAATTATTTTGATAAGACCCGGATGCAGCAACAGCTACGATCCCGGTAGGAATATTGTTGGTTAAGTAATTTCCAGAAATAGTAGCAGTTCCAGAATAAATCCCCCCCGAGAGATAAGATTCTCGTGTGCCATTATTATAACTGATGGTATTGTTTAAAATCGCACCTCCGCTGGAAGCAGAAGAAATACCTCTGTCAGTAGTGTTAGAAACAGTGTTGTTGAAAATGGTCACATTACTGCTAGAATAGATGTTTATCCCCGTGCGGAATTGAGAAATCAAGCAGTTTTTGATCAAAGCGTTATTAGATGACAGTACATAAATGCCAGTACCATTGTTTAGGTTATTTAAGCTACTGATGCTGTATCCTTTACAATCTAAAGTAGGATTATTATCTGCATTAAAGATAACTGCATTAGAGCTGCAATTGTTGATATTGCTGCTTAAATTGAACGAAGAGCTAACAACCATCCCGCAATGGGGTAGAGTACAATTAAATTCTGAACCACCGGGATAAGAGCTGTTTAAGATAGGACTAAAATCAACTGTCCCCCATCCGCTAATATTCGCTGAAATTAGGTTGCAATCAGTAGTTCCCCACCAATTATTTTTTGAGGGTAACAGGCTTATGATGATGGGGTAATAGATGGAGTAAGAGTTATTGAGCAGGTTATTGTAAGTGATATTGTTGTTATAAGAATTT
This sequence comes from archaeon, assembly GCA_020053615.1. Lineage (GTDB taxonomy): Archaea > Nanobdellota > Nanobdellia > Woesearchaeales > GW2011-AR9 > JACRPH01. The sequence continues at coordinate 12,360 of JAGVMW010000095.1, forward strand.
TCGTCGATATATACCCCGTAATTATTATTGGTGATATTATTATAAGCAATTTGAGTCTGTTCAGATGATCGATGATAAATGGCATAAGTATTATTATAAATATTATTAGTCGTGATATAATTACCGGTGGTTGCATTAAGATAAATGCCTGAATAAGAATTATTATAAATAGTATTACCACTTAAATTATTATAGGGGTATGATTTAACATATATTCCCCGGGAAAATCCGTTAATACGGCAGTTTTTAACGGTAACATTTTGGGCGATAAGGTTTATTCCATTATTGCTGCCGCTTCCCGAGATTACATTATTATTGCAGTCAAAAATTAGGTTGTTGTCGGTGAAATTCAAGCCTATGCCAGAACAGCTGGTAAGATTACTGCGCAGAGAATCAGAAGAAGCCACGCTATCACCACAGATATAATCTGTAATGACTATAGAAGCATTATTCCACTCTGATTCATTAGCACTCCCGTCATTCATCCGTACGGAACAAGTCCAATTTTCTCCAGCAGTGGTTAATGCTGACGCAAGAACAGTAATATTAGTGAGAGTTCCATTGCTAATTGTAGTGTTGCCAGAGGAGAATTCTATGCTGTTATTATACCAAATCCACTGTGCGATGAGTGAAGTCTGCTCGGGGTCTTCTCCTTTAGCCCAACAGGTGAGATTATCAAAAGTGGCATTCCGCGAACTGGAAGCATTCAAAATAAGTTGAGTTGTATTTGGTGCAGTATTATTGGTCCCGCCAATTGCAGAGAAACTTCCAACTGAAGAAGAATTAATTATCAAAGTTCCGCCTGACCAGCTTAGCTGAGTGCAACCGCTTCCTAAACAATTAGTGCCTGAAGCTTGAATCTCGCTGTTATTCATGCTGTAATTTCCTAATTGAAGCACTTGAGAAACTACAGTGAAATTCAACTGATAAAAAGTAAGATTTACAGTAGAGTTAACGTGAGAATTATTCAAACTGAATGCAGTAATATTCACCGCAAGAGTATTATTTCCAACAAAAACATTTGTCCCTGAAGCGATAGGGGCGTCAAAAGTTAAGTTCTTAGGAAAACTACCGTTTGTGGAATCAACCCACCTAATTTCTCCAAATGAATTGTTGTAAAAAAGATAGTTCATATAACTGTCCCCGGTGTCGTCATACATCTCATAATAATTAGTAGAAGTAAGGTTATTATTTCCCAAGAGATTATTAACCGAAGTGCTTTTCAAGTAAATGGCGGTGGAAGTTGCTCCGGTTATTGAAACAGTGTTATTATACACTAAATTTTGGTCAGCATTGAAAAGATAGATGCCATGGGCACTAGTGCCATTAGTAATTATTAGATTGCTGCTCAAAGTATTATTATCGGAATTTGTCAGGTAGAATCCATCCCCCTGGTTGCCGGTGGTGATGATGCTGTTATTAGTAAAGGTGTTGTTATGGCCTAAAATCGCCAGCCCATATCCGCCAGTGTTGCTGGTGTTCAACACATTGCCGCTAAGATGGTTAGAGTTGCCAGCCACGTCTATTCCATAAGCATTGCTCCCAGTAGCATAAATTGTATTATTCAAGATAAAGTTATTAGCTGTAGCTATCTCAATGCCGTATCCTAAAATAGTTCCTACATAGATAGTATTATTTTGGATTACTCCTCCAGAAGCAGACTGAAAATATATTCCAACTTTTTCGGTAGCACTGGCATTAATTCCGTAAAGAATACAATTTTTAACAGTTACATTAGCATACCCATTGTTATAAATTCCATAAGTAGTATCTCCACCGGATGAAAAATTAATCAGATATCCAGCGCAGTCTAAAGAAATGCCACTTGCATTAATGATAAAACAAGTTCCACTAGAATTAACATTTGCAGTTAGAGTTAGATTTCCAGTAACATTTCCACAGCTGGTGGAATTTGCATCTTGAACTCCAATCCCATTGCTACTAGTTTCTCCTAATAGATTGATATTATTAAAATTGCCAGCAGATGATGTAGATTTATTATAGGTTATTTCTGATGCAATTGTAACTTTATCTATCTCACCAACCTCTTCTGTTGGCACTCCCATTTCATCAATGGTGCTAACAGCCGCACCAGTTAACCAACCTTCGCTTGAAAAGTCATTAAAGAAGAACATTCCTGTAACTAAGAACAACAAAGCCACAGCTATTACTATCGCTACATCCTCTTTTTTACACCAGTACATAATTAGAGGTAGAGAAGAAAGCAGGGTTTATAAATAATTGCATTGATTTGGAAGTATATTTGCTCAAATTAAACGGAGAAATAACTACTTAAAATAACTCAAAAGATATTTGTTTAGCATTAAATTCGACAGCGGCCTCATAATGTGAGTGCGCTCACACTTCAAAATTCTCGACGTGATAATCGCAGAGCAGCATCCCCGTATGGGGCAAGTCCCCCTACTGCCCTCGCAGAGTTACTTCGAAAGAATTTTGACCTGATGATGCTAAACAAATTCAGAAACTAAATCCTTACACCACTACAACTTTACAGCTGCACGGCAATTTTCTAGCCGCTCGAGCTAAAGCGTCTCTGCCCAACTTAATATTAGCTTGATTCAAACGTAATTCAGCAATTATCTGTCCGCCTTTTACTCTTGCAGCAGAGCTTATAGCTTTACCATAAGGACGGGCCATACCAGTACTCAATCTGTCTGCTCCTGCTCCTGAAGCTAAGGCGTGCTCTCTTAATACGTGAAAAGGATATACTCTTAATTTGTAGAAGTAATTTGCTCCTAAAGCTATTTCCAATATTCTATTGGATGACATCCTGGCTGCTTCTAAAGCGTTATTACGGATATTGGTAGATTTATCAGAAATCAGCAGCATAGTAGTGTCGTACTTCTTCTTCTGGTCTCCCATCTCAAATTTAACTAGTTTAGAGTTTGGAAATCCACCCCGAACGTAATTCTTCTTATTATACTTACTAATTCTAGTGTACGGCCGTTCCAGACGCTGATACGCTTTAAACTTTCTTATGCGAACCATGTTTTTATCTGAATTAGGGCTTATTTATAAAGATTTAGATTGTTTTTTAGTTTGAAATGATGAATAACAGAGATGAGAGGATTAATCGGTTAATTTTATATAAAACTCACCTTTCGAGATATTATGGCGCATCGCCCACTCACCTACCTCTGTATCTTTAACACTACTGCTGGCAGCTTCTCCCGTTGGGAAGCGCAGCGAATAAAAGAAATCCTTAACGCAGAGCCACGCTTACTAAAAGGAGAAGTGTTTGCTACCCGTTCGCAAAAAGATTTAGAAAACCGGTTAAAAGAATATGCTGATTTTCATCCAGATATCTTAGGCATCGGCGGCGGAGACGGAACCGCTTCTCAAACTTTAACTTCCGTCTACAATCTCTGGAATTACCTGCCGGAAATTATTGCTCCATTTTCCATGGGTACAGTCAATCAATGGGCTGCTCCCCCCGATTTAAACGATGGTTTAGTGGATAAAGCTAAAAAAATAGTTCACTGGCCTTCTACTAAACCCATACAATTAGCTAAATACTTGCTTCGCTGCGCTAAGAAAGAAGAACAACCACGCACACAACCTTTGGATTTGTTGGATATCAATGGTAAAAAAGGCTTCAACACCGGCTTCGGAGCAGTGCCAAAAGTATTATGGATATACTACGGAAAAACTCCGGAGCAATATCATCGTCTGGAAGAAGACCTTAGGAACAGCCCTCCACAAGATTATTCCAGAGAATTAAATAGAATTTGGAACGAAAGAACAGCAATGGATATCCTCTCCGATGGGACCGGCGGATTGTTAAAAAGAAGTGGAGCAGTTTATGTTTTTTCTGCTGTAGCTTATTCAATGGCATCGCTATTAGACCCTGATAGGAGAGAATTCTTTCAGGGGCCGTTTGAGGGAGAAGTAGAAATGGATGGGAAAAAGATAGAATCGGAAAGGTTAGTTAATGCCGTATACGTATCCACTTATCCCGGAGTAAACTTAGGGATTAAATGGGTTAATCTTCTTCCTGCACCGGAAGCAGGAACTGAACCGGGAAAAATGCAAGTGGTTCTTTGCACTGATTCATTGTTTGGAGTCATCAACCAGCTTCCCAGGTTATTTACCGGAGAACATTTAGAAAATGTGTATTATCATTCTGCGACGGAATTGAAGCTGCGTTCAGAACTGCCATTAGTTGGGCATATCGAAGCTGATTTTGTAGTAGCAAAAGAATTCATTATTCGATACGATAGAACGTTGAAAGTGGTAGCTCCGTTTGGAAGGAAAGGATGAGAGGAAGAAAGGTATGACACAAATATCATTAATGGAAAACGCATGGAAAAGTGCTAGAAAAAATATTTTTAGATTGGAGGCTATTCCAGAATACGGTGTCCCTGAAGATTTAGTCCAATTTGAAAAATGGAAACTAGGAGAATCTGATTTAGATGAAGCTTCAATAAATTGGTTAGGGAACTTGAACAAAACCAAAGAACGAGGGGTAAAAATGCAAAGAGTAAGAGTTGTTCCGCTTCCTCTTTCGGATTACATTAAGTATGAGATTTATTTTTGGAAACATTCCATGCAGAATGGGGAAGAAATATTATTCTTAGAGGAAAAAGAATATGACCGATTGATACAACCTCTTAATTTCAAACCTAAAGATTTTTGGATGTTCGACGATAAAGTTCTAATAATATTTCACTACGATAAAACTGGAGATTTTGTGATGGAAGAGTCAATTACTGATATGCAAACAACAAATGAACATCTTGAATTAAAACAGAAGTTGTTGCAAAGTGCAATTCCAATGGAAGAATTCCTGGAGAAGTAAAAAACATTGTTGAGAAAGATATTTAATCTTCAATGTTTTCTAATATCTCTTTCGTAGAAATGTAGATGATATTACTTTGCCAATTCCTAATACTCCTCATAATAGTAATACTTCAGTAAAGTGAAGCGTTACCGTCATCAGGTCGAGCTTCTTAGATTTTAACATCCAGCTGACAAGAGGGTTGCCTCCTACGGAGA
>JAGVMW010000194.1 GCA_020053615.1 archaeon
AGGCGAGAAGACAGTAGTGCTTCACGAGAAGCGTGATGAGCATCTTCAAAATCCCAGCAGTGAATATTACAGAAGCGACATCCCCGTAGAGGACAGTTCCCCCTGTCACTCTCGATGGCATAATCGCAGGGATTTTGACCTGATGATGCTCACCACGCTTCAGAATAGTGAAGTATTACTGGGTAAAGATTAAAGATAAACCAAACCATGCACTCCATTCACATAATCTTTATATATACTCTTCAAAATTAACTCAAAACATGTTAGCTCAGATTAAACATGTCTACGAACACAAGTATAAGTTGTTGATGATTCTACCCATTCTGTTAGTAATCTTAGCCCTATTACAAATCGGACATCAAACTATAACCACCGGAGATTTTATTAATCGCGGAGTAAGCTTAAAAGGGGGGTCTACCATCACTTTAAATCAAGTGGAAGGAATCAACCCTGATGAATTAGGCTCATTCTTAAAAGAAAAATTTCCCGGTAGAGATATCGAAGTTAGAACCCTAACTACTGCTGGAACAATTAATGCAATTGCTATAGATACTGATGCTCAGCAAACCGCAGAAATTGATGCCATAACCAAAGCACTAAAAGAAAAAGTTGGCTTGGAAAACGTTCAGTACAGCATAGAAGTAATGGGGGCGTCATTAGGAGAAAGCTTCTTCAGACAAGCCGGATTAGCACTATTATTTTCATTCTTATTGATGGGAATTGTAGTTATTCTTTATTTTCGAGTATGGATTCCTAGCTTAGCGGTTATTGCAGCAGCATTTTCGGATATTGTAGTAACTATAGCTATTTTCAATCTTACTGGAACTAAATTAAGCACTGCTGGTGTAGCAGCTTTCTTAATGTTGATTGGTTATTCTATTGATACTGATATTTTGCTGACCAGCCGAGTTTTGAAGCGTAAAGAAGGAACAGTAATAGACAGAATTTATGGCGCTATAAATACCGGATTAACTATGACTTTAACCACCATGGCGGTAGTTTTAGTAGCTTTATTCTTAGTCCAAAGCGAAGCTATCCAACAGATAATGTTTATCATATTTATTGGATTAGTTGTAGATATGCTCATGACTTGGATTCAGAATGTAGGATTCCTAAGATTATACTTAGAACATAAAGAAAAGAAAAAAATGAATAAAATAAATTGAACAGATAAATTAAACAGATAATCTAAACTAAAATGATTCCCTTGAAAAAAATATTCACCAGTTGGAGAGTGATTTTACTACTTACGTTGCTAGTTCTAGCAGTATGGTCGATTCAACCTCACTTTTTTGGCAATGAGGGAGCAACCATTAGAAGTGTAGTCGCAAATTCTTCCGCATCTAATGCAGGAATGCAAAGTGCTGCAGCTAAGCTTGCCCCTTTAGCTCGGGAAAAGATATTATTTATTAATGGAGAAAAAATAAATACTGTTCAAGATTATTATACATCGATTGAAAAGTTAGGCCCAAATCGCACGGTTAAGATTGATACTAGTAAAAGCAGTTATAATTTAATTACTCCCGATGTGTTGCCTAACACTTCATTGTTTTACCAAGCTGATTTAGGATTAAAAGTATATGATGCCCCTTCGTCTAACCTAAGAAAAGGATTAGACTTGGAAGGGGGAACTAGAGTGTTATTAAAACCATCTGAAGCTGTCTCTCAAGATACTTTAGACATGACTGTAGATACTTTAAAACAGCGCTTAAATGTATATGGATTAAGTGATATTATTGTCAGGACTGCCTCAGATTTATCCGGAGACAAATTTATCTTAATTGAAATCGCTGGAGTTACTGAAGATGAGGTTAAGAATTTATTAGCTTCGCAAGGAAAGTTTGAAGCTAAGATTGGAAACGAAACGGTTTTCTTTGGTGGAAAAAAAGATATTACTTATGTGTGCAGAAGTGCACAATGTTCAGGAATTGACCCCCGACAAGGATGCTTTTCAGTACAAGATGGCTATGCCTGCGGATTTTTCTTTGCTATTTCTTTGAGTCCGGAAGCAGCCGAAAGACAAGCAGCATTAACCAATAAACTGTCGGTAGTTACTAGTGATACTGGTAGCGATAATTATTTGAGCGATGACATTGTATTATTCCTAGATGATAAAGAAGTAGATAGATTAAAAATTGGTGCAGAATTGAAAGGTAAGTCTACTACTGAAATTCAAATCTCGGGTTCAGGTGCAGGACCAACTGAACAATTAGCAGTTACTACCACTTTACAAAATATGAAACGTTTGCAGACAATTATTATTACCGGTAGCCTCCCGGTTAAGTTAGATGTAGTTAAGATGGATACTATATCTCCTTCACTTGGAAAAGAATTCTTAAGCAATGTTATGTTAGTAGGAATTCTGGCGATATTAGCAGTAAGCGGAGTAGTATTGGTTAAGTATCGCAAAATAAAGATTATCTTACCTATGGTATTAACAATTATAGCAGAAATGATTCTGATTTTGGGATTTGCAGCGATGGTAGGATGGAATTTAGACTTGGCCGCAATTGCCGCTATAATTATTGTAGCCGGAACGGCGGTAGATCATCTTATTGTTATTACTGACGAGACTTTACGCGGAGAAGCTATGGCTACCGATTGGAAGCTGAGAATCAAGAATGCTATGTTTATTATTATGGGCGCTTATCTAACCGGAGTAGCATCGATGATCCCATTATGGTTTGCCGGAGCGGGTATGTTGAAAGGATTTGCCTTTACCACTATTGTTGGAATTTCATTCGGAGTATTAGTAGCTAGGCCAGCTTATGCAGCGGTAGCTGAATTGTTGTTAAGAAAAGAGGAGTAAATTTAATGTTAAATGGTCGACAAGCGATTTTATTAGCGTTATCCTGTACTTTTTTCACTTCTGCCGGACAGTTGATGTGGAAGACGGGGGTGGGTCGATTGGATTTAACTCATCTTTTAACTTTCTTGAATGTTCCTTTCTTGTTCGGATTTTTGTTTTACGGTGTCGGAGCAGGATTAATGTTAATGGCGCTTAAGAAAGGCGATCTTAGTTTGGTTTATCCTTTGATCGCAACAAGTTATGTGTGGGTGGGTTTGCTTTCACCATATTTCTTTCCTAATGATATTATGAATATGTGGAAGTTTGCAGGGATTGCAGTGATTTTAGTGTCGGTAGGATTGTTGGGATGGGGAAGCTCTAGGAAGATAGAAATTGCAGCAGGTGATGCGGCATGATTGACTTATGGTCAATAGTATTGGTGCTTACTGCAACCATAATCGGAGCTTTTGGAGCGTTGCTGTTAAAGAAAGGAATTGATAAATATCCTTTCCGAGAGCTGATTACCAGCTCATTATTGATAATTGGATTTTTGTTATATGGGCTTTCTACTATTTTATATGTAGTGGCGTTACGTCGGGAAGAATTAAGTGTGCTGTATCCGTTGGTATCTACTTCTTACATCTGGACTACGCTGCTTTCAGTTAAATTTCTGGGAGAGAAGATGAATAAATGGAAGTATATTGGATTAGCCGGGATAGTTATCGGAGTGATTTTGATTGGGATGGGGAGTTAGATGATAAAGATAAGATGGATAAAATAAACGTTAAAGATATTAAAATTGAACGACTGCAACAAAACCATAATATTAAACATTTTAAATCTTATGAACAAGAATTGGCTGATTTTTTAATAGAAGATGCTTTAAATAATCAAAACAACCAAATTTCTGTAACTTATCTGTGGTTTTTAAACACGGGCGAATTGGTGGGATATGTAACTCTTCTTAATGATAGGATAAATCTTGAGGGTGAATTAAAAGAAATATTTCGTGGAAAAGGAATAGGATATCATTCATTGCCAGCATTAAAAATTGGCCGACTTTGCGTTGACGATAACTTTTTGCGAAAAGGAATTGGAACAATGATTATTGATTTCTCTATTAAAGTAGCATTTCATATTTTTGAAAAGTATTCCGGCTGTAGGTTTATCGTTTTAGATGCTAAAAGAAACGCTACGAATGACCCCATACACTTCTACAAAAAGCTCGGTTTCAAAGAATTAAAAGAACGAAGAAAAGGAACTACACCCATGTACTTGGATTTAGTTAGTGACATTAAACTTAGTGCTTAATGCCCTTTTAATGGTAGCAATGCGTAAAGGGTTTGGATTCTTCTCTTCTTTAATCATGTTCTTTACAAATCGTACTGCATCTGCCCCCCTCAATGTTGGAGTTGCTCTTATTGGTTTTGCCATGTTATGTTCTAGATAAGCAGGAGTATATATAAAAGTTTAGGAATAATTTTTCTTATGTGCCAGAACCTAGAAATGTTTATTAACTTTAGAAGATTATCTACTTCTAAAATGGTAAGCCAAACGCATTGGGACGGGAAGAGTTTTATGGAAATGACTCCTGAAGAAAAAGCTCAATTTTGCCAAAAACAAATCAAAAAATCGTACCCTCAAATCATCCAAGAAGCTCAACAAAAAGAGATAGAAGAAGGAACAGCAGAACCGTTTGGAAATGGCATTATTCGAAGATACGAGGGATTTGAGGGAAAAGGATATCGATTTAGTAATCCGATGGGTTATGCTATCTATGATATACTTTGGCAGAAAGTGTCTGACCACTATTTAATACAGCAACGAGAGAGAATACGGAATTTGAGGGGGGATGGTGGAGTAAAACCAATTATGGGGCCATACCCCGTAGAAATATTGGACGGAGATTTGAAAGAAGAATCAATTGACCAAAGATGTTTGGAAATTCTTAAAGAGAAAGTAAGCATAGAGGCAAAATCAAATTATTCTATTTAATCAACACCGCTCTTCTCCTATTCTTCACCGCAATCCTAATCTTATCCACAATCGAGGGAATAATAAACACTACTCCAAATAATATTCCCATCACCCATGGACTTACTGTAGAACTGCTTATTGCGCCTTTCTCCATGAACTTCTGCACCATTATTACAATTAAAGCGGTATTCCCAAGCGCAATTAACGGAACGATTATCCCTGCCAGAATATGGTGCTTTCTTTCCAGATGCTTTACATCAGTTATCAGAAAATTGTACACCCAACCAACCAAAGCAGCAAGTAATATCAGTACTAAATACAACGCCCATGGCTGAAAGAATACTAAAAACGGAATTAATACTAAAGAAACAATAATATTGCTGATGATTACGATAATTACTGCGCTCCAAAATACAAACCGAGAAAGAAAAATATCATGTTCCTCTGCTCGCTCTAATATCTGTTCAGCTCGCAACAGCTCCCTGTCACTCCATCCTTTGGCTTGCAGTTCTAATCGACGAAAAGTATTCATGTTATCTCTCCTCTTTGGCTTACTCACTCTTCTGGCTTATGCATACATAAATGCCGAGCAATTCTTCTAAACTCTTGTGCAATTTTTGACTTTGGAAATAAATGATGCACTAAATCCTGTTCCATTAATGCTTTCCTGAACTTGCGGTCATATTTTATGCTGGCAATTATCGGAAATCTTAGGATTTTTTGTATCTCTTCCAATTTCATCTCATTCCAGCCAGCAAAGTGAGTCATGTTTAAGATAATCCCGGCAATGGTATTGTGGTGGGAATGCGCCAATTGGATGGTCTTTAACGCATCCATTACCGAGCTTAAAGTGGGATTTATCACTATCAATGCTTCGTCGCTATGCTTTAGAATCTCATTTACTTCTATCCCTAATCCGCTGGGAGCATCAATTATTACAAATTCAGCCATATCTTCTAAATGCTCAAATATTTCTACCAGCTTGTGCGGATTAGTCTTTTGGTATTCTTTTAGATTAAGCGAAGATGGAATTAAAGTAACCCCATTTTCATGCTGATAAATCACTTCATGTAATCCTTTCTTCTTGTGCAGGAACTTATTTAATGTCCCTTCCGGCTGAATCAACCCAAGTTGCAACCCTACATTTGGGGTAGCAAGATTAGCATCAACTAGAATCACTTGTTTTCCTAATTTGTGCAAAGCATGGCTAAGGTTCAACGCAGCGGTAGTTTTTCCCACTCCGCCTTTTCCCGAAACTAAAGTAATAAATCTGGTCATGGCTATCAATCCTCATCCTCTTCTTTAATACCTTCTATCTGCCTATAAGCATAAACTAAAAATCGACGCACAAATTTTTCATAGTTAGTAAGACTATCAATATCCGCCTCTGCACTGCAATTGCCTAAGTCTACAATAACCGTAACATGTCGGCGGAATTCTTCTCGTTTGGTATAAGGTGTTTTTAAAAAAGTTTTAAGGAATGCATAAAAACACATAAATCTTTGCAGCTCTTTGTCTTCAGGATGCATTTCACCTAATCTAGTTCCTCTTAATGCTGGACTTTTAGGCAGAGAAGTAATTAATCCTTTAGTCTTGGCATCTTCTAAATAAGCTTCAATTATAAGGTCATATACACTCAGAAGGCGATTAAGGGCATTAATAATTACATCAGTGGTTCTCGTGTACTTTAAGCTCACATAAATTATGTGTTCTAAACGCTTAAGCTCTTCCCGTGCTTCCAGTAAATATTCATTCATAATTGATTATACACCTTTTACTATATACAAACAGACTATGCTATGTGCGCGTATTTTACTACTTCCAAGAAAGGGTAGGAAGTTATCACCCCTTTTTATTACTTTTGGTGGGATTTGTGCTTTTTGGCGGGAATTTTAAAGTAAAATCACGAGTGTACCCCTGTTAAGATACTTAAGCCATCAGTTCGAGTTAAACTTAATAATGTCTTCAAAAATTACCTTCTTATCTATTTTTTCACATATTGACTTTAAGTATAGATGACCCAATTTCTTTGCCATTTCTTCCGGTGTGGTAAATTGATAACATTGCATAAACCCCATCGATCTATAACCTGATTTGTATTCTATCCCTCTTTTATCAATATAAATCCTAGACCAACAGCCAAATGTATTATCTTCCGGAAACTCATGTCCCCACCTTCCGCTAGTTACCCAAATGCTCTCCCCTCTTTTAAATAAACCTTTGCCTTCTTCGGTTTGGAGAAATTCATCTTTCCATAGAAATATTTTTCGGCACATTTCTACTTTGTCAGGATATAACCTAGCTTCCCGCTTGACATGTGTTTCAAAGGCTTGCTTATTCAATCGTTCTTCTTTTGCTTCCTCTTCATTTTCCTTTTTGTCCTGTAACTTCATCTCATTTAATTGTTTCTTAAAGTCATTTGGCATTTCCATGTTTATACCTCCAGCAATTAGGTCGCTACTCCTTATCCAAAAATTTCATTAAACACCTTCGAGGTTATTTTATCTGTTATTGTATCTACTTGGTGTCGTTTTGGCTTACCCAATTCCAATATTTGCTCAATTACCAGTTCTTTGAGATTTAATCGGAGTATTCGTTTGATTTTTTCAATACCAAAACCAGCTGAATTTACTTTCTGGATATTGCTATTCCCCATGTACATCCCCCAATATTGTTCTTTAAAAGAACCGTCTGAGCAAAGGTAGAGGGCATATCTATCTCCGCGTTCTAATGCAAAATGTCCACCTTTTTCTTCTATGAACTTTATTCCCTCAACGTTATCTTGAGCTTTAAAGAATTCGTCAGCTTTTTCGCGCCATTTGTTCAGTAATTCTTTTTCAAGCTTCTTTTTGCTCTCACGAAGCTGAATATCCTTCTGTTGCTGCTCTACTTTTATTTTTGCCCATTTTTCTTTTTGGAGTTCTAACTGCTCTTTTCTCTTTTCCATCATTTCTTTGGCTTTGATTATAGCTTCTTTGATTTCCATGTTACACCTCACTTAATAGAAACTTTGGCCATTCTCCAGTTTGAGTGTACTCTTCTATTTCTTTAAGACTTTTCGGATGGTACTTTTTCTGTTTGATGTAATCGTCTAAAATTCCATCAATTGTATGATTTAGAGCTGCTATACCCATTGAATGTGCAGAGGGAAGGTGCTGAGCTATCTTTTTTATTTTTAAAATCGTTTTCTGGTCTGCTTTCTGGAATTGGGAATCGTATAGAAGCTGTTTGTATTCCTGTTCTACTTCTCTTTTGAGTTCATGTTTCTCTCTTTTAATCACATTTTGTTTAGCTTGTTGATGCAATAATAGTTTAATCTTATTCATTTGTTTTTACCTCCTCAAAGATTTATTTGAGTGATAGTTAAATCAAATCTTAAATGATATATAATATTTCTTGAAAGAATATTCTCAACAGGAATATTTAAATAGTAGTTTACTTTTTGAAAGATTATGGTCTTGCCCGAACCAGAAGAATTCGCTAGAAGAAGAAAGAAGTTAGGGATTACCCAGAAACAGTTTGCAAGCATTATGCAATTGAGCCAAAGTTTAATTTCTAAATTTGAAACGAATAGAGCATCGATGAAGTATGATGATGTTAAGAACATAGATCAAGAGTTGTCTTGTAGAGAATACAAAGGAAAATTGGCTTCCGATATTATGACTAATGAAGTGCTTTGGCTATCGGTTAATGATACTTTGAAAAAAGCAGTAGATAAAATGAAAGAGAATGGATTTTCCCAACTTCCAATCCTGAAAAATGGAAAAGTGGTAGGAAGCATAACCGAAACTAAAGCTTTAGACCTCATTCAAAAAAATGGTTTAAATGTGTATAACCAAAAATTAGCGGAGATTATGGAAGAGACGCTGCCATTTGTTAGCATTCATGAAAAATTAGATTCGCTAAGAGCACGATTAAGAACTGCCCCTGCTGTTTTAGTAATGAATAAAGGCAAACTAACCGGAATAATAAGCCGGGCTGATGTGTTGTAGATTTGTTTTCCCTATTTAATTGTCTCCATAAAGTACTTTTTTTTCTATTTTTCCATCAACGGTTACAAAAATAGCGAACAAAATTAAACTTAAGAATGCAATCGTTCCAGATATGCCCAAAACGAGAGTTGAGTTTACAACGAAAGCTACAATTGCAACAATAAAAGAGGCCGACACGAGCATTCCGGAGAAAAACGCAATTTTACCATAAATTGTGTCCACTTCTACATTATCAGTATAATGAAATTTAGGACAGGTGTGATGAGAGGACAGTTCCTGATTAAACTTTAAGCAGTATTCTTTGATTACAATCTTGTTATTTATTCCCAAGTGTTCTTTCTTTTTGAAGAATTTACAGTTGGGACATTTTTTTGGTGGTATCATTTAAACATCTCCGGCTTCTGGGTATGAATTGGAATTAATTCTTGGGGAGCAATCTCTTTTATCATGGCTTTGATTTCTTTACCTGATGCGTGTCCTGAAGCATGAGCAAAGTATTCTTTAATCTTGAAATGTGCTAGCCAATTCCTCTTTCTTTCATCATCTAATTCCATTTCATCACAGAACGGTTCACAAGAAGATTTAATCCAAACGGCATCTTTAGGCTTGATATCTAACAGCTGGTTTACTTCAAACATATTCATAGAAACAACGTACTTGCGGGGATTTTTCTGCAGTTCAGTATAAGTTATAGCGTTCTTTCTATTGATGTAAGTTAATTCCCATTTATCATAATCTTGTTCTACTTGCTTACAATCTGCTCCTTCATTACAGATTAATCCCCAGCTTTTCTTTGGAATGAGAATTTTTACATCGTCTAACTTAAACGGACAATATTCCTGCAAAGCCTCGATTAAGTAAGCCAGCTTTAGCGTCACCACAAATTCTCGCTTATTGGCTTTAGTTGCATTATAAACTGAGATAACACGGTCTAAATCTCTGATGGGGTGTTCTACAAAAGCCAAGCCTTTGGCTTCTTTGATGAACTTAGAGATTTGTTCTTTAACTTCTGCTTCACTTACGGAAGTTTCTTGGTCTATTCTGGTTCCTTCACACAATAGCCATTTAGGTTTAGCGGCTTTGGCTTTCTTGACAAATTCTAGGGTTAAGTTAGAATTATATCCATGAAATCTTAAATCTCCAGTATAAACTAAGTTGCCTTCATCAGAGTAAATTATGAAAGCGCAGGCACCGGGTAGAGAATGATCTACCGGAAGCATTTCTATTTCCAAGTCTTTAATTTTGTAACGCTTATTATTTTCTACTAGTTGGAACGGTCTTTCTTTAACGTATTCTGCGCTGGTCCTAGTTACTCTAGATAGTCCGCCTTTGCTGTTTATTCTGAATTGGAAAGTTTCTAAAGTGGTGATTAAATCTGAGAAAGTGTTTGCACCAATTTCTTCTAATGCTTGCAGTATAATTTTAGTGGGTTTGGTGCAGTAGATTGGGATATCATTTCTTAGGAAATGAAGATATTGGGCATGGTCAGCGTGGGCGTGGGTTATGAGAAGAGCATCAAACTCGCGCTTCTCTTCTGTTCTTCCCATGTGTTTTAAGTAATCGTTGCGGTAGAGTCCTTTTAAGTCTGGAAGAAGGTTTAGTTCTATTAAATCTGGAATAGATGAGCATTTCCTAGGCTGCAGGAATTCGGAGAAGAATTTTCCTGCTTGGGAGAAGCTCATACCGAAATCAAGGAAGATTTTAGTGCTTTTATACTCAACTAAGAACTTATTTCCACCTATTTCATTCTTTCCGCCCAAAATTGTGATTTTCATTTGCGTCAACTTTTGCGTCAACCGTTCCGTCAACCTGTTTTGGCATTATTCTGAGGTGTTTTCTTCTTCCTCTATTTTGAATCTGATTAATTTAACAATTACATAAGTGGTGGTATATTTTCTTATATTTCCTATGAGAATATAATGCAAATAGTTTTCTTCTTCGACATGGTAATTGTCTTTTAACTTCATGCAGTGTTCTTCGGAATTTGGCTTCTGCCTCATCCATTGATAGGCACCCCATTCTACTATTTTCTGCTCATGTGGAGCTTTCGAACTGCATGGCCCATCACATTCATAGTGTAAATAGGGAAGAAATGCAAAATCATTCTGGTTCATAATATCATAATCCAAATCTATTAAAGTGGTCTGGGCTTCAGAAGTCTCTTTGTTTTGTTTAAGCATAAACTTCATGCTCTTAGGCTTTATGAGACCAAAACTTTTTCCGTTGTCTCTTATCTGAGAAAATGTTGATTTAGCAAGACTTTCTAGTAATGCAATCTGTTCAGGACGTTTAAGCTTCTTATTTACTTTGTTTCCTTTTCTATTAATCTCTTTTTGCGCATATATCCGTTTGGACAGATTTTTCCATTCTTGCTCGTAATTAAAGACAACATAAGAATTTTCTCTGCCATCATTAGTTGGCTTTCTAACTTCGGTATTGATTATTTCCCAGTCATGCACATATCCATGGGGAACAGGATATACTCTCACAAAACCAGTTTTATCAGACCAGAGGCACAGGCATCTGCCTTGTTGCCCGCCTATTTTACTAATTTGATTTGGCGCTCCTTGACCTAGGACAATCATATCTTTCATCCAAAATGAATCTGGTTCAGTCATAAGTTTATGACCTCATGCTTCTTACTTTTTATAACTTTGGCTACTTCTCGCCTATGGCAAAAATCGCAGTCTGCTTCAAAGCATAACAAAGCTATTCTTTTCGTTGTTCCTAGCTCTATAATTCGGTTTACATAAACCTCTTTGAGTGGTAATACTTGCTGATATTTTGCGAATAACTCCTCATAATCTGCTTTGGTATTAAGATTCTTTCGTTCTTCACTTTCGATTCCTAATTCAGGGATATGAAGATAATCAATACCCACATCTTTTAATTTCTTCATTAAAGTATCTTTAATATAAATGAAGTTCATGCTAAACGGATTTCTTCTTATGTCAATTAAGAGTTCTATATTATTGCTTACTAAAGCATTGAGAAATTGGTCTATATCTTTTTTTTCATAGCCAATCGTGAAAAATCCTGGCTCGGCTTTCTTTGGCTTTTGTTCGAGCAATTCACTCTTGATGGTGTATTCTGGGTATTTTTGATAGACGTAATCCGTTATTTTCTTTTCATTTGGAAATGATTTTAACATGGTCTTTATGGTCTGATGGTGTTCTCTTCCTATTTCGTTTAATACTGTTTCTCCTGCTTTTGTAATGGTTGTTTCTTCCTCATCAATGAGTTTATTGTCTCTAAGCTTTCTTAAATCGTCAAAGCAGAGATGAGAGAATGGTCCTTGTTTATAGGCAAAGAAGTGGTAAAACGGCATCTCTTCAGCAATTCCATGTTCTTCTTTAAGCAAAAATTGAGATTTAACTATCGCTCTGCGTGAATGGATGTTATTTTCGTTTAGTACTTCAATAGTGTTTAACAAGACTTTTTGGCGGTTGAAGAGTTTCATTTTTAGTTGAATTTCATTTTAATGAGGTTAGTATCAATTTTAACATATAAAGCATAATGATTATTATAATTATCGTTCCTATACCCCGAAGTATATTATTAAACTGTCTTGTCATTTTTTACCACCTTTACTTTCTTTAGTAAATGAAATAAAGTAAAGAATTCCTACAGCGACCGCTAACAATGCTATGAAAACATAATTTAATTTTACATAAAATTGGAGGTTGTTTGAAAAATTAGCATTGTACAAAAATGCTATAAGTCCCCCGATTAAACCGATAAAAGCGATAATCACTGCGGCAAGTCCTATTTTCTCTCCATTTTTCATCTCAAACTCTCCTCAATAATCTTCTTTTCTGCTTCAGTGATACCGTAAATCTTGTACACCAATTCATCGATCTCTTGGTCTGTTTTCTTGATGTCTGCCTCAATCTTGGCTTTTTCATCAGTGGATTTTTCTTTGAGTTCGTTGAGGCGTTTGTTGAGAGAGAGTATTTTATCAACAAGTTTGATGAGAGGTTGCTGTTTTTCTAAAGAAACTATTTTTATAGGTAATTTCTGGTAGGAATTTATAGATTGGGTCACCGTTTTATATCTTTGACCATACCAATAATTAATTAATTTTGAATTCAACAATGCTAAAATATATCTTAAATTAAAATCATCACTTTTCTTGTTTACTATAAAAGTAGAGCCAATCGTGTAATACTTATCTTCATCGAAAGATGCAGTAATTGTTCCAGCACCCTCTCTTTTGATTATTATTTTTTCTTTTTCAAACCTTTGTGGTTCTGCTGGTCTTGCAGTTTCTTTATGCTTCTTCATAGAAGATGGACTATACCACACCCATTCTTTAGACCAGTTTATACCATACCTCTTAATGTTGCCACCCCTAAGAACTTTCTTATCTTCTTGCGGATGCTTTATTTCATTGTAAGTAAACTTTGAATCATCTCCAGTCATAATACCAAAAGAAATGTTAGTTATTTCACCAAGTGGTTTTGTATCTTTTTCAAAATGATGATCAATACTACTCGCTTTTTGATTCCAATCTAAGTTAAATAAATAATCTTTTGAATTGGAATAAAGCGATTGTGGCACTTGTTTTTTATTTTCAAGTTTTCCATTGGGTAATATATTTGCAATTATAATATTGTGCTTATCAATCTTATTTTTAGAATTAGATTTTTGTAGGATTAATATAATAGTATCCACGGCAGCATCTTTAAATGTCTTCTTTGGAGTGATTATTATTTGTTGAATAATACATGTTTCTGCAATTAATTTCCTCAGTTTATTAAAGCTGTGTTGGGAAACCCAAGAAGATGACACTATAAAACCTAAAACCCCACCATCACTCAGTTTATTAATAGCTTGTTCAATAAAAAATGAGAATATATCACATTTTTGCACTGCTGAACTAAATTTCTGAAAAAAGTATTTTCGTTCACTCTCTTTTAGGTTTTCAAATCGAATATACGGCGGATTCCCCACCACCACATCAAACCCGCCATTACTAATTATTTCTTTAAACTGCTCTTCCCACTTGAAAGCGCGAGGCGAAACAGCAGGATCATCAATCAAACTATTCCCAACTTTAATATTCTCCTGTAATGTGGGTAATCTATGCTTTTTCTCTGCCGTTTTCAATAATAAATTTAACTGAGCAATCTCGACCGCTTTTGGATCTAAATCAACACCAAAAATATTATTTTTCAAAATTTCAATCTTTCGACCATACGTAACTGAAACTCCAGAAGTATCTAATTTCATCTGGTCACTGTCTTTATTTTTCTTTCTATCTAATGTAACCAAATAATCAAATGCTTTCATTAAGAAAGAACCAGAACCGCAGGCAGGATCAAGAACTTTAATCTTTGATAAATCCACTTTCTTATCTTTAGCCAATCCCCCAATCGTATTTTTAACAATGTAATCAACCACATACGTGGGAGTGTAATAAATACCCTGCTCTTTTCGGTGAGCCTTACCTTCTACTAATTTTCCCCTCTTTTCTGTCTTTTTTAAAATGTAACCCAAATATTGCTCATAGATATTTCCTAAAACATCAGCATCAATCGCAGAAAAGTCATAATGAACCGTCTCATCAGCAGTTTTGAACAACCCTATGATAATCTTCTCTAAAACATCATCATCAATGTTTAGCTCTTCACATAAATGAAATGCAAATAATTTACTGTTATAAATATCATCAATTTGTCTAAAAGTATTATTCAATTTTTTGTACACTCTTTTGGTACAATCTTCTCTAATAAGAGACTGTAAAATGGGGGCTTCTAATTGTTTATCTTCAAGTGTGCGGATAAAAATCAATCTATCAATTATTCTTTGAATTGCTTCATCTAACTCCTCAGCACTTAGATTTTTAGAAGCATTGTTTTTAAGAATATTCTTTGTCAATAATTCCCTAAATCGAGTCAAATCACTCAATAATTGTTTATCAACAGGAACTTTTTTGGCTTTCTTCCCCCATTTTTCTGCTTCTATATCAATTATACCACTGTCCAAACTTTCTCTTGATAAAAGCCATAACTGTTCAAATCTTTCTAAAAACTGGTTACAGTTTAAACTAAAAAACATATTTTGTAATGGATTACTTGATTTCCATTCGGCATTAAATACTTTAATTCCCTCAAAATCGGTTAATATTGCCCATGTTGCTCCTTTATGCCACGCGTAATTTATGGCCTGTTCAGCAAATTCAATTTTATCTAAATCTTCTTTAAGTGATTTAGCTTCCAAAAATAATTTAGGAATACTTTGAATACGAAAAGCATAATCTACTCTTCCTTTAGATATTTTTTCTTCAGCAGTAACTTCTTCACCATCTTCTACGCTCCAACCTAATGCCCTAAACAATGGAAGAATGAAATCCTTTTTAGTCATCTCTTCATTATAAGACTTAACTTTTCCTGTTTCAACTACGCGATTATATTTCTCTACGAGAAGCTTAATTTCCTCTTTTGCCTTCTCTTTATTACTCACTTTTCTCGCCCCCTCTTCTTTAACTCCTCTTCCATCAACTTCTCAAACTGACGAGAGACTATCCACCCCTCTTTTTTGCATACCTCTCTGTATTCATCATACAATTTTGAATTAACTTTCAGTGTGATGTTTTTACTTTCTTCCATTGTCATTCCCTCTAACTAAATTAATAATAAATAACTGCACATACTTATAAAGATTACTATGCTGAAACTCTTCTCGCCCCCAACGACTTAAACGAAACTCCCTACTAACAACGAAACTACAGAATTCCCCCCACGAACAACTAAACTAATAACAAATCTCAATAATAATGGCACTTTTGTTAGATTTGCTAAATAGTAAATTGCATGGCATAATGTTCCATTATTTTTGCAATTTACTATAATGTCTGCTTCGCAGTTATTGATGTTAAAGTAAGTAAAAACTACGGTGCCCATATTACCTCTCCTCCCTCAAATCCCCATAAATCTTCTTTTGAATCTTTATCCGTGATAGCAATCCAACTCAACCTTTCCTCACAATCCTTCCTATCATCCCCACAAACTCCCTCGTCTCACTCACATAATTCTTGATATCGTTGATGGAAAGAGTATGCATCTCATACCGGGAAGTACACATCACCAGCCTATTTCCGCGCTGAAATTCGGTGGGACAGGTTTTATGCAGCCGCTGAAGAAACTGCATTTGGCTGAGTAAATATAAATAAGATACTGGAATTTTATTTCGATTAACACATTTCTCTTTGAATATTCTTATTTTTTCTTTAAAGTCTGTCTCCTCTGCATACGCCGAAATCAACCCTAATTTTCTTTCATAGACCAATAACGCTTCTATCGCATACTCCATGGCAGAAGTAAGATTGAAGGTAATTCCCAGCAGTAATTTAGGCTCTTTAGCTAATGGAAAAGTAACTGTAAGCAGATGTACTGCTACTTGGTGCTGTTGTACGGCTCTTGCCAGCAAAGCGTGGTAGTCAGAAGACATAAACCTCACAAATACATCAAACTATAAATATCTTTATTCGTATTTGTTTAGCATCTTCGAAATCCTCAATGTAAACATTGCAAGAGCGACATCTCCGTAGGAGCCGTCCCTCTGTCGCTTTCTATGGTGTAATTGAGTGGATTTCGACCTGATGATGCTAAACAAATATATTTATTCAGTTTTCTGCAAACTCAATATCGCCTCAGCCAAATCTCCTTTAGCTTCTTCAATGGCTTTTTGAGCTTCTTCTTTACCTACGCCAGTCTGCTCCATCACCGTTTTAATATCATCTTCAGAAATCTCTGGAGTGGAAGACAAAGATCGTTCTTCCGCTTCACCAACAATTTGATACGTCTCTTGTCCCATCATATTGACTTTGGCCACAGAAGGATGATCAAAAACATATTCTTTATCTGCAGTTTGAATAATAACTTTGATTGCAGGAACATCTACCTGCTGGATACCCATCTTCTTCATTGCCTGTTGCATCTGTCTTGGATTTATTCCTGGAAACATTTCTTTATCTTAAAACCACCAAAATTATATAAACTTATTCGTTCTTCTGAAGCTAATGCATAAAAGTGGCCAGATAACCATATTCATTATTCTAGGGATATTAGTCTTAGTTGCGATACTAATTATGGCTTCGGTTAGTAATGCAGTAAAAAAAGAAAAACTCCAAAAAGATGCTGATGCTGCTTTAGAATTAGAATCTAAGACTGATTCCGTAAAAACTTTAGTCGAAGATTGCATCGAAAAGACCGGTGAAAAAGCTATCTTAATTCTAGGTTATCGCGGGGGAAAAGAAGACTTAGTCGGGCCTTATCTTGACGAGCAGCTCTTTGATGCAAATTATCTATACAATATGGGTGAAACATCAGCACCTACGGTAGAAGAGATGGAAAATTCACTGGAAACTCTCGTAGAAAAAAACCTTAAAAAATGCACTGGAAAGATGGACTATTCACGTTCATTGGATGTATCTCCTGAGATCATAAATTACAATCTTTTATTTGATTCTATGGTGGCAGAAACCGGAGATATTGACGCTACGGTTAAAATAGAAAATGATAACACCTTACTTACTGTAACTTGGCCGTTAATCGTAACCGTAGGTGAGCAGAAGAAAGAAATAACTAACTTTCCTATGCAAAAATATAATGCTGATTTAGAAAAACTCAGTTTATTCTCGCAGGAATTTGTAACTCAATTAAATTATGACCCTTATGTAATCGATGCATTTTATCTCTTAAAGCAGAATTACACTATTGATGTAGGATTAGTCAATAATGATACTTATGTATTTTTGATTACTGATAATAGTTCAATGATTGATTACACTCCGTTAAAGTTCTTATTTGCCGCTAAAGTCGGAGAGACGCCGTTAGTCGAGGTGGAAGGATGAAGAAAGTAATAATGGGGGCGGTATTGGGAATATTATTATTAACTTTAGTTTGGGCATCAATTGATTATAGTAGCCCAGATTCAGTTGCTCAAGCTCCACCAGATAAAATTGATGTTACTCAAGCTCTTGCTAATGGCAATGGAAACGCAATAACTCAAGCCCAATGGCTTTATGGGGATAACTTGGACAAAGCAGATGATTTAGCATTATATCCCGAAGCACAAAGAGCATTAGAGCAGAAGCATGGGTTAAGTGTAGACCTAAGTTCGGGACAAACTACCTACAACCATGGAAAAATAACTAATGGCGATGTTACTTTAGATTTGACCCTTCCTCAGTACAATGGGGCAGTTATCAAAGCACTAAAAGAAGGAGGATTTTCCATTAGTAAAGGAAGTTCTGAAGGGAAGTTTGAGTACGACGGAAACAAAATTGATTTTGGCGGCTCAACCGGAGATGTAGATGTAAAACCCAACGGAGAAATTATTTTATCTAAAGGAGCAATGATGACGGATAAAATAGGTAATGAGATAACTGCTATTCAAGAGGGATTGATGATAAAGAAAGAAGGAAGTACAACTACTATTATCGGTATAGGAAAAGTGGAGACTACTTATGGAAAAGGCTATGTGGGGGTAAGCGATTATAATGGAGAATTAACCCTTGCTCCTAATTATCAAATCTCCGGAAAAAATTATGTGTGGGACGCTAAGAAAGGAGACTATAATAGCGAAGGATTAAAGATGGACAAATCAGAGCCAGATTTACTTGATGCAAAGATGCATGACACGTTAATTGAGATAGCTGGTGGGGAAAATGTAGTTGCACTAATGCGTACAGAAGCCCTAGTCTCGACTTTTAGTAAAGACTTTCCCCCGGATGTTGCACAAAAGTTAGCATTAAAGATACATGGTGAGTCTCCTTCTTTCACTGAGATTAATGGAAATAGAGGGTTATTGGTAATGGAAAAAACTGCTTCTGGTGAGAGTAAGCTAACGGCATATAATTCGGGAAAAACATCTGATCCGATTGAAGGTACGTCAGAAGGGGGCGGTTCACTGGCGGTCCAAAGTGAAGATGATAATGTTCTTTATTTTAATACTAAAGTAACTTCTGATACGAGGATCATTATTCCTTATATCGGTGGTGAGGTTACTGTAGAAGGTTCTTTGTTTGAGCTGGCTGATTTTAAAGTTCCAGGGATTAAATACACAAAGGAAAGTGATGGGTGGATAGCCGCTTCAGTTGAATTTGATACTACAAGTCAAAATATGATGATAAAAATAAATCTCCTCAAAAAATTGGTTGGAGGATAACCTTACCCAATCAATCCTTTCCCGAAAGAATGCAACAGAATTACTATTACAATGACTAAGATAGCCATCACAATTACCACTCCAGGAGAGAATTCTATCTTGGATTTGTATTCATCAAAGTAGCGTACTAATCCGCCTTGCCCCATGGGCATTCTTATCTTATCGTCTGCCATATTTTAATAGAATGAGGGGGTATTTATATAATTTGCGAATAAAATGAGCAGACTTACGGGTGGAAACAAGTTTAGTTTTCGGGTATGTTTTTGGAATATTGTATTTAGGTTAAACATCTCTTGCTTTTTCATCCAAAATAAGAATATTTAAATACTTATACTTATTCTCCAGTCATACCATGGAAGACCTCAAATTAAATGCTAAAGATTGGAAGATTATCAAAGGATTGGACTTAGATGCTCGGCAGAGCAATTCTGACTTAGCTAAAGACGTCAAGCTGAGCAAGAATGTGGTGAATTACCAAGTCAAGCGTATGGAAGCTTTGGGTTTGCTGAAGAGACACATTACTTTAATAGATTATTCCAAGCTGGGATACGTACTATTTGGCGCGTATTTGGACTTTTATGAGCTTGATCCAAAGAAAGAAGAAGAGTTAATTCAATATTTAGTAAAGGACAAAAAAACGGGAATGGTAGCCCGAACTTTAGGTGATTGGGATGTAATATTTACTATGCATGTGAGAAATCCGTTAGAGTTCTATGACTCTTGGAATAAGATAATGGAAAAATTCAGGGGCTTGATAAGAAATTATGCCACACACTTAGTCACGAGAGAATATTTATTTTCCCGCACCTATTTGGTCAGCGATAAACAAACCACTAAAACTAGTTGGGCCTTAGGGGGAAGTTCTCCTGAAGAAAAAGTTGATGAGGTTGACTTAAGCCTGTTAAAATTGCTCTCTGACAATGCTCGTATTCCTATAAAAGAGTTGGCCACTAAAGTTGGTTTAGGGAGCATGGCTATTATTTACCGGCTGAAGCAATTAGCTAAGAAGAAAATAATTGTGGGACATAGAGCAGACCTTAACTTTGAGGCGTTAGGATATGAACATTACAAAGTTACGTTAGAATTGGAAGATTTTAAACTGATTAAAGAATTG
Source organism: archaeon (assembly GCA_020053615.1). Classification (GTDB taxonomy): domain Archaea; phylum Nanobdellota; class Nanobdellia; order Woesearchaeales; family GW2011-AR9; genus JACRPH01. The sequence goes on from JAGVMW010000194.1 coordinate 20,045, forward strand.
ACTGGCTTCTGCCGCAGCCATCCTCATGTTATCTCTATTACTGAAGCCATCAGCGATAATGCCGACTTTGAATTTGATGTAGAAGTTAAAGGGCTTACTGCTTTCCACGAGTTGATGGAGACGTTAAAGAAGCAGTTCCCCGGCACGATTAGGAATTACAAGTATATTCACCTGCTGAACCTGCACAAGGTGGTGCATCTGGCGGTGTGAGTTCTGGAAAGATAAAGTCGTATAAAATTTGTGGGGATAAAACTATTGCTAAAAATACTGGTGTTTCCAGAAGTGAGATAAATCCTGGCTCTAAAGCAGCATAGATATCTCCCTGATTTAAGTAATAAAGTGATCCAGCTATACTTGCAGGATATTGGATTGATACTAAAGCTAAAGCTAAAATACTGGGAAGATAGGGTAGTCTAATTTGTATTTTTTAGGAATTATCCCTTGTTGCATAAAATTATAGAAATAAATCATGGTTGAATGAACTTGGCGGATTTCAAAATTATCGTGCTCGACGTTTTTTGCTTCAACACAAACAATAGTATCTTCTGACTCATAAAATCCATCTATCTCTATCTGAAGATTTTCTGCTTTTAATATTTCTCCATTAAATTCTAAATCAAATGAAGTTTTACTCCTACGGGCAGTATGCACAAATAATTCTTTTTTGATATCTCCAAAGATAAAATCGTGTATGATTTTTGTATTGTAAGCATCAGAAACAGTTGAAGCTTCACTTTTTCCAATTTTATTAAACACAGAATTTTTACAAGACC
>JAGVMW010000004.1 GCA_020053615.1 archaeon
AAAATCCACTTGGAACATAGCAAAAGAGTAGAAAAAATCCAAACTGTCAATTGAGTTTTCCTGTTAAATTAGTTAGCAAACTGTCAAAGTTGGGTTATAGCTTTCTTTTTCATCCAGATTGAGCTTTAATGAATCCGCAGCTATAGAAAGGAAACCGATTAAATTTTCTTCATAAAAGAATAAAATGGTGGTAGTGAGCTTTTTCTCTTGATATACAAAAGCATCATTTTTGATAAAATCGTTTAAGTCCTCATCACCGCAATCAAATTTAGAAATATCGTAGATTTTTGATAGACCTATCGCTTTTACTTGAGAAAAATCAATCATAAAACATCACTTTATTGTTTTCCGATATACCTGCCTGCATTCATCTAAGAATTTTTGTTTTTCTTTGCTATAGGTTACACTATTCATAAGTTCTAATACTTTTCGTGCATCCTCTCCTTCTAAAATTGGAGTGGATTCTATTGGTCTTGCCATTTTAGTTTAATATACTGCTTAAATATATAAAAGTTTAGGTTGGGATTTTGTGAAATTAATTTGTATGAAAATTTGCTCAAGATTAGAAATCTTTAACTCGACTACTTAACCAACCATCTCAATCTCAATATTCAATCCTTCAGACGCGCGAAAACTGCGGTTTTCGGACCTGCGGGACTTAATTACCCGACCATCTCTATCTCAATGTTCAATCCTTCAGGAATAGGTACTCTCATAACCAAGCGAAGAGTTCGCTCATCAGCACTCAAATCAATCAAGCGCTTATGAATCCGCATCTCATATCGCTCCCAAGTAGCTTTTCCATTACCGCAAGGAGATTTTCTAGTAGTAACTTTAAGCTTCTTAGTAGGTAAAGGAATCGGACCTTTTAATTCTACTCCGGTCTTTTCAGCAATATCTTTAATGTCACCGCAGATTTGATTAATTTTATCAATATCTGTACTCGCCAGCTTGATTCTTGCTCGTTGTGCCATTGTAGTATTTTAAATTTGTTTGCCACACGATAAAAAACTATTTTAACGTGCCTTTCCTTCACCCTTAACAATCATTTATAAGTGTTTCGTTTAAAAAATAATAAAATAAAAAATTAAATTCTTACTGCATAGGTTTCTTAACCATATCAATGCACATGCCTGCAGCGACGGTTAAACCAGAATCCCTGATAGCAAATCTGCTCATCTGCGGAATCTCAGAGTTCTTCTCAATCACTACTGGTTGTACTGGTCTTAACTTGACTACAGCAGCATCCCCGTTTCTAAGGATATCCTTATCTTCTTTAATCTCTTCACCACTTGCAGGATTGATCTTCTTGACAATCTCTACAAACTGACACGCAACCTGTGAGGTAAGAATATGGAACACTGGTGTGTATCCGACGGTAACCACAGTAGGATGATTCAAGATAACTACTTGAGCAGTAAACTCAGTAGCTACATTAGGCGGATTGCTTTCCAATCCAACTACGTCTCCTCTAGCTACATCTTTCTTAGTAAGACCTCTTACGTTGAATCCAACATTATCTCCAGGTCCAGCTTCAGTGATTGCTTCATGATGCATCTCAATAGACTTAACTTCTCCATGCACACCCTTGCCTTCTCTTCCCGGAACAAAGATGATTTTGTCGCCAACTTTCATGATTCCAGTTTCAATTCTTCCTACCGGAACCACACCGATACCAGTGATGTTATATACATCCTGCAGCGGCATTCTCAACGGCAAGTTAAGCGGCTTTGGAGGAATTTCGAATTTATTGATGGCTTCCAATAAGCAGTCGCCAGTCCACCACGGCATCTTAGTCGTTTTCTTAACAATATTCTCTCCAATCAAAGAAGCCATAGGCATAAATCTTACTTTATCAATATTCCAGCCTGCTTGCTTAGCATGATTCTTAACATCTTCAACCACTTCTTTGTATCTCTTCTCAGCAAAGTCTACACCAGGCATATCCATCTTGTTAACCGCTACGATTAATTGTCCTACACCAAAGATTTTAGACAACTTAAGATGCTCGATAGTCTGAGCGTTAACTCCATCGTTAGCAGCAACAACTAATACTGCGCAGTCAGCTTGGGATGCTCCGGTTATCATATTCTTGATGAAATCTCTGTGTCCAGGCGCATCAATTATAGTAAAGTAATATTTGTCAGTGTCAAATCTCTTGTGAGACAAGTCAATAGTAACTCCTCTTTCCTGCTCTTCTTTCAGCGTATCCATGGTAAAAGCGAATTCGAATCCTTTCTTGCCTAACTGTTCTGCCTTCTCTTTCAGCTTTCTCATAGTCTGCTCGTCGATAGCTCCTGCATCGTACAATAATCTGCCTACAGTAGTAGACTTTCCATGGTCAACATGACCGATGAATACTAAGTTTATGTGTTCTTTGGTTTTAGCCATTTTTATTCCTCCATTATTTATCCGATAAAAGGATAGGTTTAAATTCTAAATACTTGCTAGTTTGAACTAACAATACTGCCTTTCCCGATTAAGGAAAGACTGTTTTCTTTGTGCAGTGGTTTATTTATAAAGATTTCGGTGGTTTGTAATACTTCAGTAAAGTGAAGCGTTACCGTCATCAGGTCGAGCTTCTTAGATTTTAACATCCAGCTGACAAGAGGGTTGCCTCCTACGGAGA
>JAGVMW010000177.1 GCA_020053615.1 archaeon
GATGCGATAGTTGCATCTCATTAAAGGAAAACAGGACGACAAAGCCGTCCTTGTTTTCAGGTGGATATGGTGCTATCACTCACAAAACGGACTGTGCCTTCTCACCAAAAACTTTAAATATAAACTTGCACTTTAACGTGCAATAATGAGTAAATTGTGGGAAAAGCTAACTATAGGACAACTCAAAGAGAATAATTCTCTGTTAGTTCCAGCCATATTTACCCATCGGCAACTTGAACTACTTCAAAATAAGCTGCAACATAAAAAATTAAGTAATAATGAAGAAGCTTATTTTTCTCGAACGGTATCCAAAAAATTAAATGCCATTTCTTCTTTAATCGGAATGGATAAAAGATATTACCTCTCGGGAGAAAGTGAAATGCTTCCCGAAAGAAAAAAAGAAGCCCTAAAAATACTCCGAAAAACTGAACGAAACCACAAAGGAATTAAAATAATACTCGCAGGGTCTTTCTTGTATAATAAAAAATATAATGATATTGATGTATTTTTAATAACCAACTATGATAAAGAAGACTATTGGAAAGATGGAATTCATTACAATTATCTGCCTTCAGATTCTCTTGGAACACTATTCTTTGACTCTATCAGCAAGATTAGCATAGCTAACTTCGACTTAAACTCAATAAAAGTAAAAGAGCAGCCCAACATAAATAATCTAATTTCCAAATATCAAGAGGTTATGCAAGATATTAATCAAAAAAATACTTCTTGGCTCAAGATAGATTTACGTGATTTAATCTTAGAGTGCAGTTATGCTGAGGGGAAAGTAGTCTTAAACTCAAAACAGTTAAAGCACAAATTAGAGCTAATTCTAAATCATAAGAAAAAAACGGAAGTTATTCAAAGAATGTTTGTCTCAGCGATAACTAATAACTTTCCTAGTACAAAAGTAAAGAAAATTAGCACTAATTTAATTAAATCATATAAAGAACTGATGAAAGAATATCGACACAAAGATTATTATGGGACTCTAATTTCTTCATTTCAAGAGGTGCTTAATCTTGCAAGTTGATGAAATAAAAGATAAAATAAAAGTACTGGTGGGAGAACAGATAGATTTTGACGGACATTTTAATCTAGTTGTGAGTAACATGAATGAAAATATGCAGCAAGATTTGGTAGAATGGATTAAACAATGTAATAATCGAGAAATTGATCCAGACCCTTCTCCGGTGGATCATAATTTATTAGCATTCTTCTTCAAGCCAAGAGTGACCAACATTCGCGGGATTTTAACCAAAAGAAAAAACTCTTATTTTATTGCCTTGTTTTTAGATAAACATAAATACTACGACCGAGAACGAAGAAAATTAGGGTTCAGATAAAATGCCGCTCCACATCAAAAAACTTCATCCGGAAGCAGTCTTACCTAAGTATGCTCTGCCGAATGACGCCGGAATGGACTTATTCTCTAATGAGGCAGCTATAATTAATTCTGGTGAACGTAAATTAATCTCTACCGGTATCTCCATGGCCATTCCTGCCGGATTTGTAGGATTAATATGGGATAAATCGGGAATTGCCTCCAAGCATGGAATTAAAACCATGGCTGGAGTAATTGATTCGGGTTATCGTGGAGAAATAAAAATACTGGTGCATAATCTTTCTGATAAATTATTTCAGGTAGAGAAAGGAAGCAAGATTGCCCAGCTGTTGATTCAGCCGGTGCATCAGCTGGAGATTAAAGAAGTAGATGAGTTAGACTGCACTGAACGTGGAGTAGGTGGTTTTGGAAGCACAGGAGAGAGATAGATAAGTAACCTAACACTTCCCCACATCATACCCGCAGCAATGATTGATGTAATCTACCGCTAAATTTAATTTAACTTTGCTGTAAGCATACACAGTATACAACAATTCTCCTTTCTTCACCACATCGCCTACATTCTTATCGAGAATAACTCCCGCACCTTTATCTTCCGGATTACCGGAAATTCTGGCAATCTTAGCTACTTTATCATTATCTACTGCGATAATCTTCCCTGTTTTGTCGCTAAACACTTGGTGGACAAATTTTCCTTTAGCTGGCTTTTTCTGCCTTCCCTGAGCATCAATTATCTCATTCATCTTCACCCACGCTTTTCCAGATTCTAATAATTGCGCAGCTGCTTTCTCTCCTTCTCCTTTTTTGTACTTGCCGGTCATCTCTAACAATGTTCCAGCCATAAACAAAGCTTTCTTGCGTAAATCCTGCGGAGCATCATGTTCATTCTTAAGCACCGACATCACATCTTCCGCTTCAAACAAAGGACCGATACCTCTGCCGATAGGATGAGAGCCGTCAGTAACAATGACTTTAACTTTCATATCTAAACTTTTACCCACCATCTCAAACATTTTTTTAAGATGAGCAGCATCTTTCCACGTCTTAGCTTTAGTGCTATTTCCCATCGGCACATCAATCAACACATGCGTAGCCGAAACTGAATATTTCTTAGCCATAACTGATGCTAATAACTGCCCTTCCGCGTCAATAGAAAGAGGATGCTCCACTTCGATAATTTTATCGTCAGCAGGAGCGAGATTCATCGAACCCCCATGCACAATGCACGCCCCAACTTTCTTTATAATCTGCTTGATTTTATTTGCAGGCAATTCCACTTTGGCTAAACATTCCATAGTATCAGCTGTTCCTGCCGGAGAAGTAATAGCTCGACTGGAAGTTTTAGGAATAGTGAAGCCGGCAGCAGCAATAATAGGGATAACTATCATAGTAGTTCTATTTCCGGGAATTCCTCCGATACAATTATGCACCGCCATGGGAGCAGTTCCTGCCATAAATTTGTTATACCCTTCTACATAAAAATCATAAACATGAGAGGTAGTAGCTTTAACTTTATCGTTTCCTTTAACTGGAAGGACAGCTAAATTTCCATAAACAATTTTCTTAATGTCAGGACAAGTTAATGCTTCCGAGCACTTTCTTAAGTTTTCTTTAGTGATGTAATTATTTCTCTTAAATGCGCGTTTCAATTCATAATCTTTTATTTCGCACACTTTAACTTCGCCCAGTTCTTTGGTGGGAAGCAAGTTTAAATAAGATACATTCGGTTGTTTTCTCCCGCCGAAAATCTCTCTGGCTTGAGTGTAGATGTAATAACTCTCTTCCACTTTGCTTTCGCCAGTAGGAAACATTCTCTTACCAGCTTTAGAAGCAGATAAAGACACAGACATTCCCATTAAAGAAAGGAGATACTGCAAATCCGTACTAAGCTGTTTAGATGAAGTAACATAAATCGCTTCGTAACCTCTTCTAGTGTAGCCATCACCATTAAACAAAGCTCGCAAAAACTCTAATTGCATTTCTCGACTCAAATCAAACACAAATGCAGGAATTCTTTTTTCCAAAGCGCTGCATCCAGCATTAATCTTCTCTCGGAAAAGTTTAGCTAGTTGCTGAGAATAAATTGTAACTCTGATTGCAGTAGGGTGCGGGATATTTATGGTTGGCTCAAATCCGAACACACTTTTCACACATTTTTTAGCATCATCAACCAAATCGTCCTCATGAGAACCAAAATTTAGGAATATTCCTTGCTCATTGGTAAAACCCTCTGCAATATAATAGCCCAGCAAACGCATGAATTCAGGAGTAATAGATATCAAATCAGTTTTCTTGCATCGGTTGTTTTCCATCGATTCTATCTTAATCTCAGTGAGTGAAGTCGTATTATCGTTAATTCCACTAGGAACCACTACAAAATCTCCCACTTTAAGTTCAGCAGCGGAAACATTGGTAATAATACCTTTTTTTAAAGTAAACACAGTATGATCTGGAGTCACTTTTACTTTCCGATTTCCGAGTAAAGTTATTTCCTGCAACTTTGAGGGTGATTTTACTCTGAAGAATCCAGTAACTGGAGCAAACTTAACTACACCATCATCTCCAAAAGTTAATACATTAATATTTTTAGGATTTTTAGCTACATATTCTGCGCCATCTTTTATAACAATCTCGCTTTTATTTTCATCAAACACTCCATCAATAATTTCTCCAATACCTCTTACTTTAACTTTAGAACTATTTCTTACGATAACTGGAGTATCCCCGCTCAAACAATGTTTGTCTAATGTAATATTACTAAACTTCAACTTATCTCCTGTATTCACCAAAGCTTTAGTCAAATCTACAATCTCTCGATGACTTAACCCGTGAGCAAAGCAGGCTGAAACAAAATAAGTTTTCTCAATATCGGTTAAGCGGTCATTAGTAATATCGTCAGCAATATGAAATAATTCATCATAACTTAGGTGCTTTCCATACAGTTTATTACGAATATGATCTACCGATTCAGGCTTGCCGGAAAATTTAACTTCGACGATAGCTCCGTGACGCAGGTTCAGCTTATCTAATACTTCTTCAAACAGCCCAATATGACCTTCAGAAACTTCTTTCTTGCTTTCAGCTATGTCCAATATGCACACTAACTTATGTATTCCATGCTTAACCAGGATTCTGTCTCCGGAACGGGAATCAATCTTACGCGCATCTTTTTTATGTAATACTACAATGTGTGATCCACCAGTTGCTATATTCATGTCATGAACTTTAAATTTCATATGGCACCTCTTTTGTTAATGATATACTTTGGAATTTATTTAAGAGTATTTAACAGTTCCGATTATTAGGTTAGTTCTTTAAATCTTTCTCTATATCTTTTAACTTCATTACTGTTAATCTTAGAGATAAAGTCAATTATATTACCATTGAACAATTCGGCTTTTCTAAGCATGTTTTGAACCTCCTCTTGAGTAATTTTAAAATCGATATAATACTGTTTGTCTATTCTCTCCGTCTTTGCTTCAGAAATATCTTTATTATCATAATTAAATAACTCTTTTAACAAGATAATCGAAGCCGAATGATTCTCTGACTTGATTCCTACTTTAAATAATAACGCAGTTAGAATATGGTACATGCTGTAATAAGCTAGCCCAACAGACTCCTCCAGCCTATTGTTGTTTAATAATATCCTAGCAGAAATAAGATTACTCTCAGATTTTTCAACATATGACTGCTTAATCTCTTCACTAGGCTCGACCAGCTGAAGCTTTCCCTCCTGCACTAATTTAACTAAAAAGGTCATTTTTTTCATAAAATAATTCAACCCCTTTGATTATCACTTTATTCTTTTCTATTTCTTTGATTAACAAGCTGGATTTATTATATTTCCCAATTTTAATCGATAATTTGGAATTAAGAAAGGATAAGCTCTCTTTGATATTTTTGTCATTGGTATCAATATAAACGTCAATGTCACTATTCTCTTTGGCAATTCCTTTGGCATAGCTTCCAAATATCGTAGCCAACTTAATCCTTTTATCGGCTTGTATCTTTTCAACTATCTGCCGTAAAGAAGGGTATTTCTTCAAAAATTGATTTAGCTTATAATTTTCAGCGGAGAACACATGATTTTTTGCCTCAATGGTTTTCTTTAGGAAAAATACTTTATTCTTTCCTTCCGTTTTGAAGTCCAAAACATTATCTTTAATTAAATCTTTAATTCGTCTGGCAATCATCATGTGGTTGATATTCAGATGATTAGCAATCTCTCTTAAATGGCTTTTTCCTCGAATTAAGTCCAGAACAATCTCCAAAGCGTAATCTTTTTGTGCCATATGTAACAAAAATGTGCCAGTATTATTTAAAGCTTGTGGTACGCTTTTGAGAAAGCAGTAGGAATAGTTTTAGAAAACTAAGACATTGCGATAAACTTCTTTAGCAGAAATCTCCCCGGGAAAAATTATTTCGAATTCAGAAAGTATTTTCTGCCGCAACCTGAACGTATCGGCTTGTCTGGCATAAGCGCACCAGCCTTCCAGAAAGTCGTACAGGTTATCATAAGATGCTTCGTTAAGCAGATAATTTTTCTGAAGTGTATTCCATTTCCTTTTGAAAGATGATATATTCTTCTTCTGTAATAACCTATGATAAAAGAATATCCTCATCCCTAAAAAGCCAATTCCTGAAGAGAGAGAAATAATTCTAGTTTTCTGCGGATGAAGCTGAAGAGCAAGCTTATTCTGCAGAAATTTTTGCATTTGCAGCTTATACTTTTCCAGCATCTCTTTAGATTCGTGTAGGATTACAAAATCATCTACATAGCGCAGATAATATTTTATCCCCAACCGATACTTGATAAACATATCAAGCTCATTCAGGTATATATTTGCAAAAAACTGTGATGTAAGATTGCCTAAAGGCATACCCTGTAATTCTGCGGTAGAATAATTAGCAAGTATTCGGCGAATTAACCACATTGTTTTAGGACATTTGATTTTCCTTTGAATAATGGACAAAAGTAAGCCCTGATTAACTTGGTCAAAATAATGATAAATGTCTGCTTTTAGTGCATAGGCTCTTTGAGTATAATTGCGAGAAATCTTTCTGGAAAAGTACCCTAAGCGAAGAATGGCTTTAAGCGTTCCTTTTCCAATCCTGTTGGCATAAGAATCATAGATAAAGCTCGTTTCAAACAATGGTTCAATAATATTGCATAATGCATGATGCACCACTCTATCGCGAAAAGCAGATTTGCTTATCTTTCTGGTCTTGGGATCGTGAATTATGAATGTTGTTAACGATTTTGGCTTATAAGAATGAAGCAGAAGCTCTGTTCTCAGAAGAGAAAGATTATTTGCCAAATCTGATTCAAATTCCATTACGTCCGGTTTGGTAGTCTTATGCTTCCGAGCTTTCTGAAAAGCTAAAACCAAATTTTCAACAGAACAAATACGAAAGTATAATTCAATCATCTGAAAAAACTTGCCAGCTCGGGTTATTCGAAGGAAGGACGAGTTGTTGTTGAGGTTGTTGTTGCCGTTGAGGTTAGAGTTGTTGTTGAAGTTGTTGAGAGCCAAGGCCCGCCCCACTTTGTAGCTTCCCAACTTTCGCAGTGCACCGCGGCTTCAACTGCCGAAGCAGGATGTCGCCGTTGAATTTTATGACTTTCCCAAAAGAGAAAATCGTGGCCAGGAAGCATGTAGCCCGAGCTTGTTTCTTACCCCATCAGGGCAAGGGCAAGCTTAGATGCAAAAAAATCTCGCTAAGATATAAACTTTTCGCGCGCCGGCGCTTCGCGCTTAACTACGACGAACGACGGGCTACCCGAAGGAAGGACGAGCTGCCGTCGAGGTCGTAGTTGCCGTCGAGGTAAGAGTTGTTGTTGAAGCTGCTGAGAGCCAAGGCCCGCAATTGATCTTGCTTTGGAGTGTTTAACAACCAAAAGCTCATTACAGTAGAACAATTATACAATGAACAATTAAGTTGATGAGTTTCCCGTAAAAGTGTGGAATCGTCCTCTGCTAGATAACGCCAGACTGGATGAGCAACTACTTCATCTTCGGTTAGGGGGATACTATACTTTACGCCAACTTGGTTGCGGTCAAATTCCTGCCAGTTATTATTCTGATTCAGAACAAGATAATCTACTGGGAGATAAGCTTGAGTTGGAACAGAGTTCATAGTTATCAATTGCGGAGTTTCTTTGGAAAGTTTAAATCTTCCATCAGTAGAATAAGCAATTCCACCGCAGGTGAAGAACCATTGGTTTAATAGCTGCTTCCGTTCTTCCGTTCTGGGACTGCCAGCTAGATTAGTTAAAGTATTATAATCTTCCAATCTCCACTGCATTATTTCTTTGACGGTTGGCGGACGGACATAATTCTGTCCTGCAATAACTGTGATTGGCTGTAAAGAGTTGGAATCAGTAGCACAATCTCTGCGAAGCTGTTCTAAAGCAGCAAAGTAATTGCCAGCAGAGATAAAATGGTATTGTTTAGGCACATCAGAAATTACCGCTCCTCCTACCGCTGGATTTCTATTCGACATTACATTGACATTATCAACCGCATAAATTCCAGTCTTACTCTCATCTCTCTCCGGCAGTTTTACTTCCCGTTCAGTCAAACTGGTAAATTCTTTTACAGGGATACCTTCGATATTTAGAACTTTAATCAATTCTTGGTCTTCCAACTGGTCCCAGCCTTTGGCTTTGGCTAATGTTTGGAAGCAGAGCTGATAAAGAAGCACTGGCTCTTCACCCTGCACTCCAGTTCTTTGATACAAGCTTTGGCGGTATTCGGCTAAAGAATGTGCTAAAGTGCCATTCAAAGAAAGTTTAGGAAATCCGTTTAAGCCGAAGTGCGCATTAAGAGAAGCTGCTTCCTGCTCTGCAATATCTTCCAGCTTTCTGTGTATCCGCTCTACCCGACGGTCAACGTCGGACTTTTTCGAATAATGGCGTTCTCGCCAGCAATCGGCAGTATGAGGGAAGACAGATACATTTTTTTCCACAGGATTTAGGATATAATCAAAACGGTCACTTTTCACGTTGGTCATTGATTCTACTACTGAGACCGTTTCGCTTAGATAACGGGAAACTACTTCAGCTACGATTTCTTTTGAAATATTTCCTTGAACGGCAAAATCGGGGATTTCATCTCGAAGATTAGCCGGTAACCAGCTTTCGGTATGGATTTCCATTCGCAAGGAAGGGATGATATAATCGTCAATTGCCGTAGCTAAGCGTTCCACCTCTGCAAGAAAAGTCGGAGTTCTGACTTCAGTTCCGATTTCCTCTAAAGTAGCTTGTGAGTGGGTCATATTTAGGCTAGAAAGAGAGCTTATTTATAAAGTTTTCGGTTGATTTGTCACTTTGGAGTGGATAACCATCCTCTCCGCCATTCTTAACTGCTCCGGCGTATTGATACCTAAAGCTTCGCTTTCATCAGCTACGGGAACTGCAGCAACTTTCTGCCCCTGACTTACAGCTAATCCCACTAAATCCGTCAAATAATATTCTTTCTGCGAATTATTAGTATGCAGCCTGGACAAATTACGTCTCAGCCATTCCCCATTGAAAATATAAAAACCGGTATTGCATTCTTTAATCCCCTGCTGTTTAGGAGAACAATCCTTCTGCTCCACAATAGAACTCACTTCGTTTGTAGAAGAACGCACAATCCTGCCGTAGCCAAAAGGCTCCACAAAAATAGCAGAAAGAAGCGCAATCATCGGCTTCTGGGAATGATAAACCTCAATCAAATGCTTAATCGTCTCCAGCTTAAATAAAGGCATATCCCCGCAGCACACTAAAATTCCGTCGCTGACATCGAGAAGCTGCTTAGCCATCATTACCGCATGTCCCGTACCGAGCTGCTCTTCCTGAAATGCATACTTTACTGTATCTTTGAAAAAATCCTGCACTTGCTCTTTCTTGTAACCAACCACTAAAATAATATCATTAATATCTACTTTTCTAAGAGCATCAACGCCATACTTAATCATAGGAACGCCGTTTAAAGGATACATCACTTTAGGTTTGCTATTATTCTCTTCACAGTTCATCCGCGTTCCTTTTCCAGCGGCTAAAACAATAGCTTGCATTCTTTACACAACACCTCGTTTATAGTCAACCAAGAAAGTTTTCCCGCAGGAAACGCCACTTGGTTTACTATTAGGAGATCCGCATATCGAGTTTAATTCAGAAAACTCTTTGAGCTCATACGTTGGAGCTTCAATCGGCTCTTTAGGCACCAGCTCAGCATACTTCCCTTTCCGCAGCAATACTGTTTTCATTCCCAATTCATTCCCAAAGCGAATCTCCGAATCAATCCTATCTCCAATAACCCAGAACTCACATTCAGGATGTTTCTCTTTCAACTGCTGAAACAAGCCTTTCTTTTCCTCGCTGGTGGAACAGATAAGTATCTCCTCAAAAAAATCTTTAATGCCTAGAATCTCCAGCTTCTTTATCTGCATGGAGGGATTGCCTTTGGTAACTAACACTTTCTTACAGGTAGTCTTGCGCAAAAAATCATATGCACCCATATAAAGTTGAATATTCTCCATTCCTGAAAAGTCATCATTAACCACTCCATGCTTCTGGTATAATGTATCGTCCAAATCAAAGATTAATACTGAATTAGAGCTCATTTACTTTCTCCATTATTACTTTAGCTAACTTCTTAGGATCATGACGGATTAAATTGCGCACAAGTGAGTCCCCTTTCTGTACCTCTTTCAATTCATTGCTTAACACATCTGTAAATATTACTCTGGAATCTTTAACTAAATCATTTTCTACTACGCTTCCTTCTGCTGCGTATCGAGCAACTAACTCTTTAGGAGCTTTACCGGAGTTTACAATAACGAAATCAAATATATCCTTACCTATAAACTTTTGGACTTCACGAAGATAATCCCCTGCTTTAAAGTTAGGAGTTTGACCATGTTTATTAACTAAATTAACCACAAACAGCTTCTTAGCTTTAGTTTCACGTAACGCTTTAGGAATCCCTTCTACCAATAAATTAGGGATTATACTGGTGTATATTCCTCCCGGACTAAACACAATTAAATCAGCATTCATGAGCTCGTCGATTGCCCGAGGATTTGCTTTAGGAAACGGCTCTAAATAGATACTATCAAACCCTTTACATATATCAGTAGAAGAATGGATATCTTTTTCCCCCTCCAACAATTTTCCATTGCGAAGCAGCATCTTCAATTTTACTAGGTGGGTCGTTACTGGAATAACTTTTCCTTTAATAGAAAGAACTTTGCCCACTTCCTCTACTGCTTTTTCAAAACTGCCGGTGGTTTTTTCCAATGCAGACAGGAAAATATTACCAAAACTATGCCCGCATAAACTGCCGGTATCAAAGCGATAATTCATCAAGCTTCTCATTAAACGACTAGAATCGGAAAGAGCAACTAGACATTGCCGCACATCTCCCGGAGGAAGCACTCCTAATTCATCCCTAAGAATTCCGGTTGAGCCGCCATCATCAGCCATGGATACGATAACACTTAGCTCGACGTCGTAGCTCTTCAATCCGCTTAAAACAACGAAGTTGCCGGTACCTCCGCCAATGGTTACGACTTTTTTCATTAAAGTGAGAATAGGACGATTTTGGTTTTTAAAAGTTGTGAATTAAGAAGAGAGAATGGAAGTAAAATTATTTCACAAATTCCACATTTTCTATCTTTTCGTATTTGTTTAGCTTTCGGCGGTCGCCATGTTCGCCTCTTTCTCGCTTATGTTCTCATAGAATTATTGTTGTAAATATCTAAGAAAGAGTAACTTA
>JAGVMW010000010.1 GCA_020053615.1 archaeon
ATAATGAGAAAGATTTAGCAAAAGTTGCTGAAGTGTTTAAGAAACTTAAAATTCAGTTTGAAGTGGCAAAGATTCAATAATTATGCAACAGAGCACCTTGGAGTTAAACATAAATCCCACCCTACTAGATAATCACAACAAATTAAACGTTCCTACTCTCGGAATTGAGCCGTCACAATAAGGGCATGCCTGAGGCATCTTGCGGTAGGGATCATACTTAAACACATACTTGCACGACGGACAGGTGCACATTACTTGATCCGTTCCCGGAATCTTCTTGAAGATGCTTTTTTGCTGTTCTTGCTTATTTCTAGAATAACGATTTAGATAATCATCTTCAGCGTCCCAGCCCGGCGGTCTGACAATCTTTTGTTCTTCTTTAGGTTGAAGTTTATTCTCTACTTTAGGTTTTTCCCGTTCGCCTTTGAAACAATTAGGACACACCATCATCTTATAATCATAATGCATGCGGAATTCGCTGGCAAGAGCCTCATTATTGCATTTTCTGCACCTTGCTTTAATTCCTTGTCCTAACATCATTTTAAGCTGAAGAATGAGAAGGGGTATTTATAGTTTTGTATACTAAAATTCCTTAATCCTCAACAAGAATTTTATATATAGCTCGTTTATCTCTTCGTTGTATTGTTCAATTATTAAAGAAACTTGCTATATTTTGTGGAAGTGTAGTGTTAGTCGCCGCCTAGGCCAAGATGCGAGGGAGGCTACGCAGTTGCTTGCAAAGTAGATTAGGTTAAAAACATCCGCAAAGATACTGCTTTAATTTCAACGATAACTACTACGAATGTTTTTCCGACCGAGCGGCCAAGGCGACTAACACTCTCCCTCGTACTCTTCAGTAGTTAATCATCTTTAAATACCCTAATAATTTAATCCACCTATGCATCCATTTTGGGAGAAAGTAGAACATATGAACCATCGCTTGATTTTACCAGCTATAATTCTGTTGCTGTTTGTAATCATATTTGAATTATTCATCCATACTGAAAATCATACTTTAGAATTGGCAGTAACAATTGCCGATTATATTATTATTGCGGTATTCGTAATTGATTTAATCTTTTTAGGCATCCATGCTAAGAATGTCAAATTCTTCTTCAAGAATTATTGGTTGGATTTAATAGCAGTATTTCCATTTGCTCTCACTTTTGGGATTATCGGAGAATTCTCGCGTATCTTTCGCGCTTCTGAAGAAGTAGTGGGAGTAGGACAAGCTATCTTTCATGAAGGAGTAGAAGTAACTAAAGCCACAGCAAGAGCGGAGCGTTTCGCTAAGATTGGGAGAGAATTAAAATTGGGAGCGAGAGTGTTAAGAGTTGTTTCCAAGACACGATTATTTACTCGGTTTCATCGCAGGAAGTTGAGGCATGTAAGGAGGTGATCTCATCTTCAGGGTAAAACATCATCTTCTTTATTCTACCCACAAATATTAAACAATGTTTATACCAAATTCTTCTTTAATCTTAGCCGAGATGTCGCAATCGACTAGTTTGTCTAAAGACGGTCAATTTTTCTTCCACTCAAAGGGATTTGGTAATTCAACCTCCTCGATAAAAATCTACTTTGCGGAGGTTATACTTTCTTTAGTAGTGGATCATTCTGAAATCGCAAAAAAGTATGGCCATTTCTTTGATATTCTTTGGAAAACAGCAACTTCCTAATTCTTATCCCTCATCAAATATTTACAGGTATCGCGTAACATCAAAGAATAAATATGGGCCCGATGGGACTTTCTTGCAGTTATACAATCTAGCGTAACTTGCATTCGAACCCACGGTCTTCGCCGATTTCAAAACCGTCTTCAAGCAAAGCTTGCGCAAAAGGTTCCTGTGAAGGCGACGTCATAGCCACTGGACTACGAGCCCATGAACTGTAAATTTGCGGGAGGATTTAATAAAGGTTTCCTCAACTTTTTGTAACCAGCTATTTAATCACTTTGGAGAGATAACTTTATAAAGAAATCCGGCTTATTGCAAGCTATGAATCTCTTAAAATTAGGAATATACCATCACGGCTGCTGGTTCAGCCAACTAATTGAAAAATTTCCCCATCTGCATATCAAAGAAATAGGAAGCCGCAGTTATCATCTTACCAACAGGAAAAAAATAAATGAAGGGCTGTGGCAGATAATCGCCTCCAGCGTCAGAGAATTAGAAGAAGCGATTTCTTTTCTCAAAAAACAGAAACCTATCACAAAATTAGTGCTGTTGCAGAAAGGAAAAACAACTCTTACTTTTTCTACTACTTGGATAGCGCAAAAAACTTCTTATGACCAACTTTTAAAAGAAAAAGGAATATATGCCTCTAATTGCTACTCTCACCGTGGTTTGGAAACTTATAATATTTATCTGGAAGAGGGGAAAGATTTAAAGAAATTAATTGAAGAATTAGGGGGAATAGGCGAAGCTAAAATACTCCGTCTGGAAAAAGCAGAAGAAAAATTACCTTACCAATTAACTCCGAAACAACTTAGTGCTATAACTAGGGCAGTGAATGCTGGATATTACTCCTGGCCAAAGAAAGTGCATTTAGATCAATTGGCAGCCCAACAGGGAGAAAAACGCAGAGCATTCCAGAATAATCTGCGCAAGGCTGAGGAAAAAGTACTTCCAGAATTATTAAATAACATTTTCTGATTTTTTTGGAAGAGTGACCAATGTCACTAAATTGACTTATACTCTTTATTGCTTTTTATTAGAATTAGAGGAAATTGGTTTTAGAGATTTTTATAAT
>JAGVMW010000150.1 GCA_020053615.1 archaeon
CCAAAAATCCACTTGGAACATAGCAAAAGAGTAGAAAAAATCCAAACTGTCAATTGAGTTTTCCTGTTAAATTAGTTAGCAAACTGTCAAAGTTGGGTTTTATTAAAAGATACCAAGACAGCAATATTTCTGCATGGATGCTTCTGGCATAAATGTCATAAATGCTACAAAGAGCCAAAAAGCAATAAAGAATATTGGCTGCCTAAAATTGAGAGAAATGTCAAAAGAGACCGAAAAAATGCCGGACTACTTAAAAAACAGGGATTTATAGTGAGAAAAATATGGGAACATGAAGTTAAAAAAGATTTAAACAAAGTAGTCAATAAAATTATTCATTTTCTTCCATAAACTGCTCATATGTTCCGGATGATCTAAAATCAATGGCATAAGTTCTAGAATCAATTCTCTCAATAATCACAGAATCTAACCCTATTTCTTGTAACTTTTTGTATGTTAATAACTGCCCCTCTTTTAAATTTAGAACATCTCTTAACAACCACTTTCCAAGATCAGCATTATGCCTGCTCATTAATGCTTTTGAACCATCTTGACATACTTTTGCCTCTAACATACGGCCATCAGGAAGAATTAAGTTAAAGTTTTGATCTCTTGGCAGGAAAAAACCAGGAAATCTTTTGTGAACCCACGCTGGGATAGGAATATAAATCTCATTTCGATCTCTTTTTCTTCCTTCAGCATTCCATTGATTTAAACCGCTCTTGCTAAATACTGACTTTTCATCAGCACTAATAGAAAATAGAGGTAAAATGACAAATGGTTTCTCTTTAATATTTTTGGTATAATACACTTCTTTTACATCTATGAATTTTTTCTCCAAAACCTCAAATGGATCATCAATTATTTTAACATTTACTTCGAAGAGTACGTCTTTTGTGATAAATTTCTTATACAAAGTACTTTTAGTAATGTTGAATAAATATTCATTTTTAGGATCAAAAAACTGAATTGTATTTTTGTTCTCTTTTATTGAATGAATTTTATTAATATCGATTGTTTCAAAATCAGTTTCATACACCATTATTTTTTCTTTTTCTCTAACAATGCAATGGTATTTCATTGCATCTAATCCATAGATTCTTTTAGTTGCATCAATTCTTTCATTTCTAAGATGAGAAACAGCTGCTACAATTTCTTTTCCTTTTAGACTGCGAAAATGAATGTTTTGTTTATTGAATTCAGCAACTTTTTGCAAAGTTTTTCCATTGCCATTGAGAAATGTTTTAATTCCTATTCCAACTTTGCCCATACAAGCATCAACAGAAACATCTGACCGAGATAGATTTTTAGCAGAGAATGCTTTACAGAATAAATTTTCAGTCACTCTATAATTCAAATATGGAATATCGCTTTCAGAGAATAAGCCAGTTAAAGAACCTATAATTTTAATCATCTTTTGATAATATTTCAAAGAAGATTCCTGTTTCATTTTTACAAAACCTTCTTTATCTCATTAGCAATTCTTTCAATCACTGTAACAGTAACACTATTCCCTGCCTGTTGATATAATTTAGAATCAGTTATTCTTGGCAACTTAAAAGTTTTAGGGAATCCTTGTAAAGAAAAACATTCTCTGGGAGTTAATTTTCTGATCCCTTTATCGTCAAGAATAATTGGAACATTATGCCCGCCAGTACCCATATTTGCAGTTAAAGTAGGAACAACACCACTTTTGTTTTCCCTTACATATCTTCTTCTCCATTGATACACTTTATCCCTGCTTTTAATATCAAATTTTAATTTATTATACATGGTCTTTCCATTGTAATAATACTTACCATCTACTGAAGTATCTAATAATTCTCTGAAATTTGTTGTTAAGTCTACTTCATTTGGAAATTTAAATTTATCAAAACATTTTTTATCTAAAAAACCAACAATAAAAATACGTTCTCTATTTTGCGGGACATTACCATGAGTCATACTATTAAGAATTTCAGATTTCACATAATAACCTAAATCTTCAAGAGTTTTCTTTATTACGCTGAATGTTTTTCCTTTATCATGAGTCTTTAAATTTTTAACATTCTCTAAAAAAACTACTTTTGGTTTTCTTTCTGCAATAATCTCAGCTACTCTAAAGAATAAACCGCCTCTTCCTTTATCATCATTAAAGCCTTTTCTATAACCTGCTATGCTAAACGCTTGGCATGGAAATCCACCCAGCAGTAAATCAAATTTTGGAAGATCACTAATTTTTAATTTATTAATATCTATTACTGTTAAATGTGCTTCAGTAGAATTCAAATCATAAGTTTCTTTACAGGCAGGCTCAAAGTCATTGGCAAAAACAGTAGTAAAACCCGCTCTTTCAAAACCTAATCTGACACCACCTACTCCTGCAAAAAGATCAATCGCCCTCATTTTAAGTATGAATAGATAAAGTGCTATATAAAGTTTGTCCATACCTGTCCAGTGCGGGAGTGGGTATACTGGTTTGGGCTTTTAGGAGCTGATGAGCGAGAAATTTAGGTTAATAGCCTGTCCAGTGGGTGTGTCCAGTGCTAGGTTGTTCTTCAGTATCAAAATCTATACTCGAAGCATTAAATTCCCGAACATTTAATGCTTTCCTAATAGTAAAAGCACACTATAAAGTTCGAATATTTAGTGCTTTTATTATATTTATAGTTCTGCTATTACCGGCAACTTATGAAAAAGCCTAAACTTGCTTTGAATAAACCTTCCGAAGAAACGCTTCTGGTCCTATTCAAAGACATTGAGTCAAGAAAAGTAGCTATTACTCTAGATAGGATTGCTTCTGGTGATGCCGTAACTACTGAAAATGGAATTTATCACTACGATACTTCCAACAAATGGAAGATTGGGGTGTATGTAGATTGCGGATGGTTTGATTATATTGATTATGTTCAGCATGGTGTAAAAAAGATAACGAATGGAGGACTAGAAAGATTTTATCCAAAAGTGGATAAGTATGTGTTAAAGTTTAGAGATAAAGAATTATCTAAAAGCGTGTGGGGAATAGAAGCGAAGATTTTTGCGGGCATTGATTAGTAATGCTAATTCCATCAGTTTAATTGCACTTCTACACAACTCTTAATAAGCTGCTTTGAATAAATGCTTCTGGTGATGCAGAAATGATAGAGAAAGAAAAGATATTATGGATAATTGGCGGAGTTTTAGTATTGTTAATTGTACTTGGTGGATTGGGTTATGGAAGTTATGGTGGTTACGGCATGATGGGTGGAAATTGGGGCTGGGGAATGGGCATGGGAATTGGCATGTTGTTATTCTGGGGGGTTATAATCTGGCTGGCAGTAACGCTGGTAGAACGTGTTTCAGTTAGAGGAGAAGATGCTTCAGAGATCTTAAGAAAAAGATATGCACGCGGAGATATTACAACGAAAGAATATGAAGAAATGAAGAAAGAATTGAATCGGTGAGAAAAATAACTTATACCACAACCCCATTCAAAGCGCCTTCTTGTCCTGGGCGGGAAGTTACTCTTACTTTTCCCAATTTGGTTTCTACGATAGCTCCTTTGGTGATAATGTTTCGGATAACCAGTTGAGGATTAGCAGGATTGCCTACTACGTTCAGAATATCAAGCACGACGGTTTTTCCTTTCTTATCAGCTACGTTTATCTTGTTAGCTACTAATAATACCTGCTTCTTATTTCCACCCATGCCTCTAGCGGTAACTGCTTTCTTTTCTTTACCTAATTTAGTTAGAGCTGGAAATCCAGCTAGTTCATATTTCTTCTTAGTGCGAGAATAGTGGTATCTTCCACCGCTTACTTTCCGTACTGCTTTTTCTTGTGAGCGTGCCATGTTTAAGCTATTTCTGAAGGATATTTAAAAAGGTTTTGTTGTGGTTTTGTGATTTGTTAAGTTAATCCTACTTCCTTACCTTTCCCCTTTGCCAATCTTTAAGAATCAATCTGGAAGCGATATCGAGATTAACTACATCTCCTGAAGAGAGCTTGTGCTTAGCCCTGCCAATGGCTTCTAACATCTCGTCAGCATCCCCTTCTTCTACATCATAAAACTTACTGATAACTTCTTTATTCTCTTCAATTATCTTTATGGCTACCGCTTCCGGATCTTTTAATTTAGCGAAGTCTATCGCTCCGGTAGCTCCGTGTTTAAGTTCGTCTTTTTCTTTATCTGGAAAAACTCCAGGAGTGTCTAAAAGAATAATTTTAGGTCCTACTATTACTTTTTGTATTCCTCGAGTAAAACCGCTGCTGGCAGAAGTTCTCGCGGCATGCCTGCCGGAAAGCGCATTTATCAATGATGATTTGCCTACGTTAGGATAGCCTACAATTCCTACCGTAACCTTCTTTCCTTGACCTAATTCCATGATTTTCTTTTTTAGAACGGTTGTTCCTAACTTATTGGTGCTAGAGACAAATACGCTGGGATAAAGCTTGTTGGCAGCAGTTTTCATTTCCTCTTTACCCATCAAGTCGCATTTGTTGAGAACATATAACAGCTTTTTTCCGGATTGAGTTATTTTAGCTTCAATCTCTTTATTTCTGGTTTGTTCCACCATTCTGGCATCAAGTACTTCTATGACTATGTCTGTATTCTGTATTACTTTATTGACGTGTCTCCAGTATGAGGGCATAAGATGAAGAAAAGCAAGGTACTTATTAAACCTATTTACTATCTGGAGGTAATAAGGCAAAAAGTTTATAAATTACTTAAAGAGTGGGTACTACTATGAGCTTTACTCAACCAGTTGTAGTGGTTCCAACTTTAGAGGAAGTCCTGAAGTTCACTCTAGCCATGTTAAAGCATAGTTGTGCAGTAGAATATTATTCTGCTCAACTGGGAATAAAAGCACAGGAAATCGAACGTCCTCACGATATTGCTGGAAAGAACAACAAGTTTGAACCAGAAATAATGAAAAGATTAGCTTTGGAATATCATACTCCTGCTGTAAACTGCAGTGATTACATTCCTTCTGCTTTAAGACTTCATCGTCAGCAGTATCATCATCAAATCTGGAATGGTACAATTAAAGCCGATGCTCCTGAAGCAGACTTACAGTTATCCGCTATAGATGCTATTTGTTCTCAACGTGAAGATAGAAAGCATCATGGAGGGGGACACACTTTTGAGCAGATAGCAGTAATTATCGAAGATAATCCTCAAAATAAAGTTAAGATTATGCGAGAAATGTTACAACGTATGCGAGAGGTAGTTGAACCAAGAGTAGACTTAATTACTTCTTTGGACGACTTTCCTAATGTGGGAATTCCTGAAGAGAAATATTACGCAGCGAGAGAAATTGCTGGAAATACAGCAAGATATATTAAAAGCAATTATTCTTAAGCAAATTATTTAAATCCTTATTCTTTTTAGTTACTTTATGACATTTTCCAAATCGTTTGCCAGAAACGTTCCCGGTACAAATTATCCGGTATGGGAAGAAGTAGTTCTAACTGCGGAAGAAGAGAAAGAAGTGGAAGAGCAGTGTAAGAGAGAAAACTTTGTGTTGATGAACGAATGCCTGCTGGAAGCTAAATCGTTAATAATTAAGCATGGAGTAAACACGGACGAGAATATTGTACAATTGGCTATTGCTTTGTTTGAAAAGAGAGCTTCACACGTAGTGTTCTGGAAGGAGAATAAAGCTAAAGAGAAGTTTGATGGGAAGGATAAATAAAACAGTAATAGTTTACTTGCCAAAGATTTAAGCTGCATTCTGATATTGTTTCTTTGCTCTATGTTCAGCTTCAACATCAGAATCGCGAAGCAAGGTATAATCATATGCTAATCTGTAAAGTTTTCCTTTTAACAATTTCATAAACTTTCCAAATTCAGTAGGATCTTGAAATACTTGACAGCCAGCACTTGCGTCATCAACATGTTTCTTTTTCATGTAAGGGTGATTTCTATGAATGTTTATATTATGCATTCCAGTGTCTACTGTTTCTTCATCCATATCCAAAGAAAGATCTTTATTACTATCTCGATATACTGATAATGGTTTTGTCTGTACCAAAGCTCTATGACTTCGGCCCATATATGCCAGCTTTTCTTTCAGCTTTCTAGGTAGAAACGGAGCCATCATGGAATAAAGAATGGCTTTGGCTCTTACTTTTCGACCGTTGTTATGAACTCCATGTTTAAATGCGCCAATATATTGGCCTTCTCTAAGTATGGCAGTTCCTTTCTTATGTGGGGGGTTACGTAGATAAGTATGGCCCGGATCGGTAGTAACAGTATACTCTTCAGAATCCCATTCACCTTCTTCATCTCTCCAGAACATTACCAATCTATCATTAAATTCATTAGTCGGATGAACAGTTCTTATACCCACAATATTAGGTGTGTTAGGATCTTCGTTTATCTTGTGACCTTTCTTTTTCATAGCGGATATTATTCCTTCTAAATCTTTTACCATCTTGAAGATAATTACTTCTTCTTCAAATGCTTCTTAATCAACGTCTCAAACTTATTCACTTCAGCTTTAGTGTTGAAGAATAGCTGATGTCTCTTGCCCGTATGAGTAGCTACATATCCTCCTAAGAAAGTCTTGGTTAATTTGTGGTGTTTAACTGCACTTAATGGAACTTTTTCTTTCTTGGTTTTGTTCATCGTAGTTTTATGAATCTCCAAATGCTGCGGCGTAAGATGATACTTAATTCTAGCTTTTCGGATAATTTGTACTAGATAAGACAGCACCAAATATATCCCCAAAAATACTACAGTGAAGATTAATGCGGGGAACCATTGTTTTTCTAAGCCAAAGTACGAAAATACAAATACTAATAATGCTAAAAAAACTATGAAAACCATTTCAATTCTCATTACATAAAAGTCCTTTCCCGGAAATTCCCACGAAAATTTTGATTCCATTTTATTTAACCTCTTTTTCATTCATTATTGGCGCGTGCGTCATGCTGATTATAGAAGCGATGAACATGGCGATAAATACTAAAATAAATGCAGTTTTATAATTAATATTTTCAACTAGATACAACGATACTAAGAATCCCACCATAGACATTACCATAAAACTTCCTTTAACCGGACCGGCATGCCATTTCTGGGGGAAGCTTGTTTTTTTTGTAACCTTTTTCTTAGCCATACTTTTCACCTCTTTAAAGCTCGATGCAATATTTTTATATGGAGGATGAGCAACACACTGAAATACATTAAGTTGGTTATCAATTCAATGTTGTCAAACCCTTTATTTAACCCATATAATACCATTGTTATGGTGAATACGAACGCAATCGCGTTAAGCATATCTTCTGTATCCATTACAACACACCGATTATTTTAAGCAGTAATAATACGATTCCAACTACTCCTAATACAATTCCCAAGTAACCTAAGTACTCAAAAAATGGTTTTGTCCAGGAAGACTGCTTTTTCTTAACCATGTGCCTATCACCTCTTTATCTTCAAGAAAGATTTAGGTGTTTTTAAAGCTTTGGTTGGAATTTAGATATAAGAATGTAGATATTCTACTTTAATCCAAGAACTTCTGCACAACCTTCTCCGCTTTCTTCCTTTTCTCCTGATGCTCTTTCAAGAAAGTCGTTAACTTATCTATCGCTATCTGCTTCAATTCTCCGCTGAGCAGTTTTCCAGACTTATAGTCATTGTATATCCGCTGTAATTTCTTGTCATCCGGCTCTAATCCGTACTTTAACATCTGAAACGATACATCCACTTCCGGATTTCCACCGAGTTTGCGATGCTCTTCTAGCGTAGCTTGTCCTCCGGAGAAGGCATATTTCTTGATTTTCTTAGTGGCTTCTTCAGGAGTGTCAGTTAAAGCGATATAAGACATCGGATCAGAAGAAGACATTTTTCCTCCACCTAATCCAGGTAAGAATTTATGGTATGTTGAACTTAGCTGAATGAATTTGAATTCTTTTATACGTTGTGAGATATCTCGGGCTAATCTAAGATGTGGATCCTGGTCTGAGCCAACTGGAACTACAACTGGAATTGGCCATTCAAATTCGGGCAATTGCGGATGAAGCATATCCGATGCCTGCAATAAAGCCGAAGCCATCTTTCCGGGAGAAATATCTCCGTAAATTGCTTTAACTTCATTGAAAGTAACATGTCTAGCTAGCATATTAGCTAAGCTGTAATAAGCACTGGCTTTTTTTCCATCTTCAGAACGTTTAGATTGGAAATAAAAATCGCATTTCTTTAAATCTAATCCTAACGCAATGTAATTGGTCAAGTATTCTTTTATAGCGCATTCCCGCAGTTCTTTCATATTTGGATTTCTGGAATTGTACGCTTCAATATCAGCTACGGTTAAATATACTTTTGCTCCAAGTGATTGATAGAAGATTATCTGCTCGGCTACCATCTTGTGCCCGAAATGAAATTTACCGCTGGGCATTAAGCCGGTCATCATCACAAACGGCTTTTTCTTTTCTACACATTCTACTATCTGTGCGAAATCGCGGTGAGCAAAGATAATTCCTCTTCGGAATAATGGCAGTTTGTTAAATACTTCAGGCAGATGATGCAATGGTTTTAATCCGAATTCTTGGATTAATTTCTCGTAATCTATCTTTCCTTTAACTTCCCACGGATTAACGGTAGCTTCCATATTGGTTGAGGTAGTTTACGCGAGTTTATTAACTTTTCCAGGTTGGGTAATACTTCACTAAAATGAAGCACTACTGTCATCAGGTCGAGCCTCTTCGAAGCGTATGTCGAGCTGACAAGAGGGATGGCTCCTACGGAGAACGTC
>JAGVMW010000077.1 GCA_020053615.1 archaeon
ACGCTAAAGCCCCACCATTAACGAGTTGGAATCTTCGCCCGAGCCGTAGCGAGGGTCAGCCCGCAGGCTGAGGGCTTGCCCCGAAGAGGAAGTCAATTTTCCATGACTTACATCTAGCTTTTTGCAATCCAAACAATTCTTGATACATCTGGTAGCACAATCCATCCCATACATATTAGCAGAAGGGCCACCTAAATCTTCGATATAACCTTTAAATTCAGAATGTTTAGTCAGGAGTTTTATCTCATCCAGAATACTTTTTTCGTTGCGAGAAATTATTTTATCTCCCTGATGCAGAGTAATAGAGCAGAAATTGCATCTGCCGATACAGCCGCGATGCGTTACAACGGAAAATTTAGCCATTTCCAACAACGATTTATAGTGGCGGACATCAATAGTTGAACAATTATTTGCCGCCACTATATTCAACGGACATAATCTATTTATGTGATTATTTATGTCCGTTGTTATAGGATGCATTTTACGAGAATATGGCAGAGAATAAATCCAATCTAACTCTTCGGAAGTATATCGAGGCAATTTATATTGCAGAACATAATTATTGTCATATTTCTGTGCCAGATTTTTATCGTTAGAGAACTTAACTTGCATCTGGCAGAATTTAATTTTAGCTTCTTGATTATCGTCCTTAACCTCAGAAAAAGAAGGAAGCAGTTCAAATCTAGCGTCGGCAGGAATATTTTTAGACAGGATACATGTTCCTTCAATTCCAAATAAATCTTTCTTCTCTTTAACTCTCTCTGCAATTTCAACGATCTGTTTCTCTCCATTCCCATACACTAAAATATTCGCTCGAGAATCCAGCAGAATGCTTTTTCTGACTTTATTATCCCAATAATCATAATGCGCCAATCGTCGTAGAGATGCTTCTACTCCTCCGATAACCAGCATGCAATTCTTAAAATATTCGCGCAGTTTATTACAGTAAAAAATAACTGCCCGTTCAGGAATCTTGGTGATGAATTGAGTTGGATCATCACTGCGTTTTCTTTTTAGCGGGGTGTAATTATACAATTGGCTGTCAATACTGCCAGAAGTAACTCCAAAAAATAATTTTGGTGCGCCTAATTTAATAAAATCCGCTTTGGTTTCCGGTTTTTCGATGACACCTACACGATAACCTTTCGCATCCAAAACTCGGGCAATAATTCCTACTGGTGAAAGCGGATGGTCATCATAGTACTCTCCACTAACGAGAATTACATCAAAACCTTTGCCGGTAGTGGAAATCATTTTTATTAACGTTTTTATTCTTCTATAAATGTTTAACTATTTTGGCAGGAGTCTGTGCTAAAACATTTAATCATTTATCAATATTTTTGACACTAACTGTACCATGAATTATTTAATCAACGCTTAAATATTTTAGACCTAGTTTCGCACATAAAATTTAAGCAGAGATTATATCTTTTGGAACTAAATATTTTAATCAAATCTTGCTATCGGTTTATCCAAACACATCTCCCATCTTTTCTTTCAACTCGTCATCCATCTCTGAAACGCTTTTTGTTCCGTAAAGATCCATGGTAGTTTTATATGACAGATGCCCTAAAACCTTCTGCACTACCTCTAAACTAAGTCCTCTATCTTTCAGAATTCTAGCACAGCTATGTCTTAAAATGTGGGGATTGATATTTATCAAATCGGGATTAGGATTCTTCAATTGCGCTCGATGTCCGGCTTTAGCTACAATACGATTGATTTCAACTGATGAGATATGTCCTTCTGTATTTAAGCTAGAAACAGCTGGAAAGAGGTAGCCTTTACTCTTATTATCCAAGACATAACGAACATAAAGCTTAAGATCCTCTTTCAACTGGTCGGAGTAAATCGTAGCCAGCCGTTCTATATTCTGTTTGCCCCGAATTTGTATTTTTCCCGCATCGATATCTAATTCTTCTATTTTTATCTTGGCCAGTTCAAATCGACGCATTCCACAATAGGCTAACAATTTGATGATAACTTTGTCGCGCAATTTTTCGGTGTGTTTGATCAACAACTTAATTTGCTCTTCGGTAAGGTTGAATTGACTACGAGAATGACCTTTTTTGACCAAAGTACTAGCTTCTTCATTCTTCCAACCAGATTTCTCCATTTTGCCTTAGAAAATGTATCGGATTATTTAAATGTTTCGTTTTTGACACATTTCATTACATTTTATGTTACAATTTGTATAAAGTGTTACATTCGTAGGAGTTGGGATAGTTTAGGGGTTTTGGGTAGGCTCAAGCGAAAGCGAAAAAATGGTAAAATTGATACTTTTGGAAGGTAATGTCAAAGTAACGAAATTTTTATAACTGTTCAGAGTATTCAATGGACAAATGGCAGAATTTAAGATTTATAGATTCTTGGTATATGAAACTTTATGGGACATGGGTGATGCAATCGTCGCAGCAACAGATGAAAAGCAAGCTTTCTCCCTTCTTGAGCAAGAAATAATGAACCACTTTAATAGAGCAGACTTAGATCTCCAAGATGT
The DNA here is from genome assembly GCA_020053615.1 of archaeon. Lineage (GTDB taxonomy): Archaea > Nanobdellota > Nanobdellia > Woesearchaeales > GW2011-AR9 > JACRPH01. Next base: position 2,501 of record JAGVMW010000077.1, read on the forward strand.
TAAAGAAGTAAAATTAAAGATTAGGGGAAAGATTGAAGAAACCTCCTACACAACAAATCAAGAAGGGGTTATTTATGCTAGATCTAGTGCGCGAGACAGCTTCTGAATGAAAAGAACAGGTTTTGTTTAAATAATTTAGGCATATAATTATCAAGCTATGACTAAATATTATAGCTGAATCGCTATCTAAAACATTTAAGCAAAGATTAAATTTTCCAGAACAAGTTCATGGCAAATATTTTAAGCTAAGACTAAACTATTTGTAATTAAAATTATTAATCTATCCTTTCATCCTATCGGAATTCCTCGATGTGCTTTGAAAACTAAACTCATGATTTCGATAATTCTCTTCCAATTGTGACCCAAAAATGGACCGGCTCGAATTTTAGCAAACTCCATCTGTACCATCAAAGCTACTTTCTCATCATGTGCCGCTTCATTTTGCGGGAACTTGATAAAATGATATGCATGCCCCATTACTTCATGGTCTACCCCGTTTTGATTAAAAATCTCAAAGAAATTTTTCGGACCCATTTCTTTTATTACTGGAAGAATTACTTTATCAACAGTCTCCGAAGTCAATCCTGCTTCTATAAACCGCTCACGGGCATAGGAATAAGGTTCAGTGGACATATTTCTTGAGAAAACTGAGACTTTAGGATATTTAATATTCTCTGGATTATCGTGAGTCCAGCCAAACCACATTGCTTTACTTTGTTGAGGGCACAGTCCAAAAAGTGAGTGATAGCACCATTATCACCACTGCCCAGAAAAATCGAGAGTGATTTTCTGGGCTGAGATGCGATAGTTGCATCTCAT
>JAGVMW010000198.1 GCA_020053615.1 archaeon
AATGAGATGCAACTATCGCATCTCAGCCCAGAAAATCACTCTCGATTTTTCTGGGCAGTGGTGATAATGGTGCTATCACTCACTTTTTGGATTGTGCCGTTTATTTTTACTTAAACAATCATGCTCGCTACTTTAGATACAGCTGGCCATCTTTCGGCAGCTTCTTTGGCGATGGGCCCTTTATAGATAGTTCCTTTAGGATTGCCTTTGTCATCTTTAAGCACGACTACGGCATTATCTTCAAATTTTATTCTAATTCCATCCGCTCTTCGGTATTCTTTTTTCTGGCGCACCACTACAGCTGGAACTACGGTTTTACGCATCTCCGGCTTTCCTTTCTTTACTGCGCACATTACATAATCACCTACTCCCGCGGCAGGATTTCTGCCTTTTACGGTTTTGTGCCCTTTTACAGCGATGATTTTCAATACTTTAGCACCGGAATTGTCACAAGCAACTACATATGCTTCTAAAGGTAATGAACGAATTACTCGACTTTTGATTGCTTTCATTTTGTTTTTTTTTAATATGTTTTTTAATTATAGTAAGTGACATTGATTTTTATACATCGTGTCACTTACTTATTACGAGATGACATACTATTTTATATAATTACTTATGTCATCGAGTATAATTTATTTTTGAATGATTTTGAGTTTGTTTAATTCATTTATTGGTTTTATGTTTGGCTTTAACATTACTTTTTCCGTCGCTGCCTTCTTCACCATCTTCTTCTTTAACTGCATATCTTCCCGCCGCTTCATTCACTTTAACTTCAGTTCCGGTGATTTTCTCTTTCTTACCTAACACTTTTAAGATAACATGATGTTTAGTCTTGCTCAAAGGTCTGGTTTTAGCCACTAATACTTCATATCCGATATCTGCATTAATACATGCTGGATTGTGTACTCTTAACCTAGATCTTTTCAATGCATATCTCTCATACTTTTGAACATAATGTGAAACGAACCATTCAATAGTTGCGGAGTGATTGATATCTTTTTTGATGATAACTCCGGTAAATAGTTCTTTCTTCACGTCTAATTCTCCGTGGAAAGGACATTTTTTGTCCGTACAGGTCTGAGTTGGTGCGTCTACACCTAATACTTGAGTTTTCATTTTTTTGTTTTTCTGTTTTTTTTGTTTTTGATATTTTTATCGTTTGTATTTTATTTATCCTTTGAGCCTCTCTTCAGGCTTCTTGGCGATGTTCTTGCCTTCGATTACCAAACCGGTTGCGCCGATTTTGAACGTGATATTTTTCTTGAGTAGCATCTTAACTTTTCCCTCATGTTTAACTTTGAGGGTAAACTTGGTTTCATCCACGACTTTCCCGGTTATTCCGAGAAGGCTGGGATTATCCGCCCCGATTATCGTAATCTCTTTCCCAATGAGCTCATGAGGAAAGCTAGGGGTTGAATTGACCATTTCTTGTCTCTTCAATTGCCTTCAAACATCTTCACTTCGATGGTTTCTTCAGGGAAACCCAACTCCACTAACGCCGCTTTCATGCGCGCTTTGTGGTCGCCTTGTAATTCTATTTGACCGGTTTTGGCAGTTCCACCGCAGGCAAACTTGTTTTTCAGCTTGCGGCAAATCTCGTCGACATTCGCTTCTTTTTGGATTCCGGCGATGATAGTGTATTTTTTTCCGAATTTTTTCTTTTCGATGCCCACCGTTATTTTCTGCTGCTCGCGAGCAATCATCTCGCAAACACATAAATCTTGAGGCAGTCCGCACTGGTTGCAGATATCAACCATCTTTACTTGCTCTTAACCTCCAGTTTGGATTTTGATTTTAATTCGCTTTCATGCATTAATGTGTTTATTCGAGCAATATTTTTCTTAGCTTGTCTTAATTTTCCTGCACCAGCCGGATTAGTTCCAGCAGCAGCTTGAGTTCTCATCTTAAGGATTTCAGTGTACAACTCACTTTTTCTAGAGCGAAGTTCTCCATTTCCCAATCCTCTAAGTTCTTTGGTGATTTTCATTCGGTATGATCTTCCTCAGTTGATTCTAATGATGCTTCTGGAACGGGAGTTGGTACTTCTGGAGCGGGAGTTTCAGCCACCACCGGTGAAATTTTCTTAGGCGCACTTTCCTTTTTCTTTCGTGGTTTCTTCTCTTCTCCAGCTGCTTTTTTATCATCGGCAGTGGCTTCTTTTTTCTCTGTTTTTACTCTCTTTCCTTTCTTCTCGTTTTTCTTTCCTTCCGCACCAGCTTCTTTAATTTCTCCAACGTCAGTATGCGGTTCAGATAATAATTCGATCTTGTCCGGCAATTCCAAATCAGGAGGCATTATCGCGACTTTTACTCCTACAATCCCTGTTTTTAATAAAGCGCTAGCTTGAGCTTTCTTTACTCCTTCAACGGAAATATCTCCGCATTTCTTCAAGTAGCCTTGGTAAAATCTCCAGCTCTTAGCTCGAGCGCTAGGAATTTTTCCAGAGATAACTAACTCTACTCCCAATGCGCCTGATTTGATCACATTCTCCATAACTTTATGTCCGATACTTTTGAATCGAGCAGAACCAAATCGTTCTAATGAACTAACTACTTTTTCTGCTACTAAGGCAGCATCTAAATATAAATCTCTCACTTCGGTAATTTCAATCTGCGGATTCTCTAAATTAAATTCTTTTTTGAGCTCTTTAGTCAAATCTCTTATGTTTGATCCTCGAGAGCCTACAATTAAACTAGGCTTGCTGGAATAAATGACAATTTTCTCGCCTAAAGGAATTTTCTTTAATTTGATAGCGGAGATACTTCCTACTTTACTTAGTCTTTTCTTTACATACTCAGTGATATAGTACTCTTTGGTTTTCTGCGCAATGAAGTCTCTTTCAATCATTTTGTTTATACCTGTGGCGATGTATGTTGAGCCTTAGTCTTTTCTTGATGCTGATGTTGAACTTTATGTTCTTGAACTTTATCTTGGGATTGAGGTTTGTTTTTAGGCTTTTCGTTTACATTAGCTTTAATTCCAGTGGAAGCTGGATGAGATTGATTGTTTTTTTTATCTTCTTTTTTCTCTTTAACATCTTTTGATTTGGATCTTCTTTCCATCACTTCCATTTCGATATGAGATCTCTTAGTTCCATGGCGGTGTCTGCTGCCAGTGAAAGGTGTAGGAGCTCGATTAGCCAAAATCTTGATAATCTTTAAATTAGAGATGTCTAATCCTTTTCCCTGAGCATTAGCTTCTACTGATTTTACTAATTTAAGCATTTCTTTAGACGCTTTCTGCGGGAATCTTCCGGTGGACATACCTGCTCGATGACCGATGTCTCGGACAAACTTACGATAAGGAACGGCTCGTTTTAAACCAATAACCTCTTCCAGCATTTTTTTGGCTTCGGAAGTGTTCTTGTATCTCAACCATCGGCACAACTCAATACAATGTTTAGTCGAAACTGGAGCATTCTTAGTACTGGCTTTAGCCACATGTTCCGGTTTGATTTGTTTGTTTTTCGTTGACATTTTGTATCGGTTGCGTTTGTTTTATTTGAATTAGTTTATTTTAATTAGTTTGGTTTACTTTATTCACTTACCTCGCTGAGATAGCTTTACTGGATCTAGTTGCTCCGATACCAGCTGCGCTGTGCTTAACTGATTTTCTAGTATAGGAAAATTCTCCCAGACTTAATCCTAACATATCTGAAGTAATTTTAATCATGTTCCAATCTTTTCCGGAGTACACCATAAATGTCTTTCCCAACATTTGAGGTACAATAGTCATACCTCGGCAATGAGTTTTAATATTGTCTTTTCCTTTAACTACTTTAGCTAGTAAAGTTTTTTCATAATCGGTAAATCCGCGTTTTAATGTTCTTCTTTGTCTGGCTGGCACTAATTCCATGAACTCTTTCATGTCTAGTTTCTTCAGTTCTTCTTCGCTTTTCCCATGCCACATTGATTCTTTAGCCATTTTTAATTATCCTCAGTTGTGTGTTTTTGTATTTTTGATTGTTTAAATTATATTGGAAATTCACCACTTTCCTCCCTGAACTCCATCACGAAGTAGACCATACAAGATACCGGTGGGTGGTAACCCGTTACTCAATAATCCTACTGAATGATAAGCTGTTCCTTCTCTCGTCGCTTTTAAAACATAATTCATTTTAACTTCTCCGTCAGACCATTCAACTTCAGGGTCACACAAATACGTGTATTCAACAAATCCTAGTGATTCCCATTTAGTACGTATATCACTGCCTACGGGGTAAGTGTTCTTTTCTTTTTTGGTAGTAACTGTAAAAGTAGTGTTTGAATCCGTTTTACAATTTCGTAGTGTATCGCTAACTTTACTTTCTTCAACTCTGGAGTAAGAGCATCCACTAACTAAACCAGCTAAACTCATTACTGCGATTCCTGTGATCAAATTATTCATTGTTTACCTCTGTCTTCCCGTTCTTCTAGGTGCAATCTTACCGACCTTTCTTCCCGGAGGTGCGCTTCTCGGAGATTGAGTAGGTCTGCCTTTAATGTGAGAGCATTTTCCACCGAATGGATGGTCAACTGCATTCATAGAGATACCACATACGATTGGATAACCTTTGTTTCGAGCATGCATTTTATGGAATCGAGTTCCAGCTTTTAAGAAAGGCTTTTCTAACCTTCCTGAACCAGCAATAGTGCCGATAGCTGCCCGGCAACTTGGCAATAAATCTTTTTCTTTATTAGAAGGTAACTTGACTTTAACTGCAGTTTCACTTTTAGCGATAATCTTAGCAAATGATCCACCGGTTCTAACTAATTTTCCACCATCACCAGGGATGATTTCGATATTGTGAATAGGCATTCCTTCAGGAATATCTCGCAGGCATAATACATTACCGTAATTTGTAATCATATTTGTTTCGCTGCTATTTCCTACTGAAATATTATCACCTACTTTGATTCCTTCAGGAGCAAACGCTAATCCTTTGTCCCCAGTAGAATAAGAAACTTCCATCAATGGAGCAGAATGTCCCGGACAATGTACTAAATCAGTTACTTTTCCCTGCGCCATTACACCGGTATCTATAATTCCATCAGTTTGAGGGGAATATAATTTAACTGCGCCTCGGAAGCGATGGCCCGGAGATCTAAAAGTTAAAGTCCCCCGTCCTCGTCTTTGCTGAATTAAATTTTTACCCATGTGACATCATTTGTTATCATTATTATTTAAACTATTATATCATCCCCAAATCCGCGCCTACATCCGAAGCCACATATCCTGCGGCTAACTTGACATAAGCTTTTTTCTGTCCGGTGAATGAATTTTGAATATTAACTTTTACAACTTTTACTTTGAACAAACTCTCTACTGCTTTTTTTACGTCAGCTTTATTAGCCCTATCTGATACCACAAATATCAACTTGTTTTCATATTCCATTCCACGCATACTTTTCTCAGTAGATAAAGGCTTAATTATAATCGAGTTCACGTCAAAAGTTGGTTTGGTTGTCATGTTGGGTGTGTTTTAGTTTGATTCATGTTAATTGGATGTGTTTTAGTTGGATTATTTGTTTAATTTATTTTAATTTGGTTTAATTATTGGTTAAGTTTATTTGAACATATTATTTTTAGCAATAGTTTCGATAGCATTTTTAGTCCATAATGTAGCTCTCCCAGCTAATGCTCCCGGGGCAAGCAATTCTGCATTTAATGCTTTTACAGTTATTACGTCTACGCCTGGTAAGTTTTGTGCCGCTTTTACTAAAGGAGAGACGCTTCCAACTACGATAAGCAAACTCTTTTTCTGCCGGTATCTTCTTCCTCGGGTTTTTCCTACACCTGCTCGTACTTTTCTGACGTTGGCGCGCTCTAATTCTTTCTCAAAGCCTAAAATGATTAGTTGTTGAGTTAAATCTTGGGTTCTAGCACATTTCTCAATTGAACTGTCGATGATGAAAGGATATTCAGAAGGGATTTTATGCCCGCGTTTTTCTACTAAAGATTTGTTGAGAGTAGCGGCCAGCGCAGAACGAATGGCTTTTTGATTTTCTTTATTATTAATTTTTTGCTCCCAAATCTTCCAAGATTTTGGCGGGTGAGCTTGATGACCGCCTCGAGTTTGAGGGGAAAATGCACCTACCCAATTCAATCTGGTTCCTCGGCGAGACATGATTTTACGATTGACTCTGCTTATACCAAAACCATAACAGCCGCGATAATGTTTTCTCTCTTTACTTAATTTAGAAGAATGTCTTAATCCTGCTTCTTGGTCAGCACCATAAGCTTGTCTAGCTGCACTTTGCAGAGCATGTACTGCTCGCGCAATTAAATCTGGACGGAACTCTTCACTAAATTGGATTGGCAATTCCTGTTCGCCCGTTTTGTTCTTTTTCCCGTCAAGCAATGGTAGTTTCATGGTAATTTTATTTTTATGTTGTTTTTGCGTTTTTAGTTTTTATTTATTATTTATTGTTATTCAGTTAATTATCTATGAATGTAAGTTATTTCCGGCGCCTCTTTAGTTGCTTTCTTATCTAATCTAGTAGCTGGAGTTAGTACAATAGCTCGTTTCTTAGGCCCGATGACTGAACCTTTAATTAATAAGTAAGAGTTTCTTAAAGCGCCGTAATGACCAAATCCGCCGGCAGGACTAACTTCAACCGCGTCAGTTCCTACTTTGAGTATTTGTTTGTTATATTCTGTTCTCAAGTGGTAACCCATCTTTCCTGGAACAGCTACATAGAACTCGATTCTTTTAGGTGTCCATGAACCTAACGTAGCAATACCTCTCTTAGTCTTCTCAGCTTTATGCTGTCTTATAGGTACGCCATATCTTTTTACCGTTCCCTGGAATCCTTTTCCTTGAGTTATACCATGTACATCAACGTAATTGCCTTTGTCGAATACTTCGCTAATTTTTACTTCTTTCCCTAACTGTTCTTTAGCGTATTTTAATTTGTCTTCTTTATTTCCGCCCAAAGCTAATTCCATCAGTTTAGGTTTCTTTACGCCAATAGTGGTATTCTTAGGAGTAGAATGAACTAATAATCTTATATCATCAAAGTCTTTGATGTCATCAATAGTTTTACCTGTCTTCTTAGGTAAATCAAACTGTCGATCTAGCTCTTTATCTAATTTAGGAGCAAGAACTGAAGCTACCTTTCTCATTCCAAATAATTCTTTTTTGTAGAATGCTGCCCCAAAAATCATAATTGGAGGACATTCTATAATCGTAGCAGGCATAAATACTGATTCACCTTTGGTTAACGCTTTAGCTCGGTTTTCGGTTACTTGCAGATGAGTCATTCCGGCTTTATAACCGATAAATCCTAATGGTTTGACTTTGGATTCTTTAGCCCACGATCTAATTCTAGCTATGGAACAGGTAGCCCTCTTTCTAGGCCAGAATTGTAAGCTTCCTCGTCGTGGATGATGCCAATCTCCCATTGTAGTTTTACCTTTTATTGATATTTATTTAGCATCATAAGGTCGAAACGCCAGCGAATTTTTCTGCATGTCCGTCGCGGGGGGTTGTCCCATACGGGGACGCAGGACCTGCGACGTTCGCGTCGAGCGTTTCGAAGATGCTAAATAAATTTATAGTAAATCTAAGTCCAAACTTATATGTTCAGCTTATTTTTAACAGCCTATACTTGGTGTTCATCAGAGAAGCGTTTCGCTTGGTGATGAATTCCTTTTCAGGCCACTTAGCTCAGCCAGTTCCGTATTCCGGAAGTGTGGAGGAGTTTTGTTAAGTGTTTTTTCTTAGGAGTATGCTTTATTTATAAAGATTACGGTGGGGGTTTGGTAGGTTTACCTTTCCTTCACTTAAAATTCTTCTTTTCTTACCAAAGGGAGCAGACCGTACTCTTGTGATTCTAAATCAATATCCCAATATTTTAAAAAATCAGAAAACTCCCCAGAAATCTTGACCGGAACTATAATTACCCGATTGGAAAGCCGCTCCACGCTTTTAAAATTCTTAAGTGCCCTCTCAAACATCACCTTTTTAGATGCTCCAAGCGGCTTTAAAGAATATTTATACAGCACCACCGGCTTTATTCCTTGTCTTTCATAAATATACTGCTGATGCTTGACAGAATAACCCTCCCTGAGCAAGGTAATCCAAATAAACTTATCGTAATCCTCAATGGTAACCACTTGTAGGTCTATTTTTTTCCGGAGTGTTTGCTCTATTTCCGTTTTGACTGTCCCCCGTTCTATCCTCCCTTTAGAAATTACGGCTACATCTAAATCCGAAGCATTGATTTTACCTTTAACGGTAGATCCAAAGAAAACAAAATCAATGATCTCTTTATGCTTTTCTAATGCTTTCTTTAATTTTTGGGCTAGTGCTTTCATTTTGGCTTATTTTTTCTATTGCGTCTTTCATCAGGGTAATCGACTCTTCTGCCACGGGCTTGTGGTAAGTGTTAGTATATCCATTCCACAAAGTATCAAGTAAAGAGTACAATTCCGGTTCCCGTCTTTCTAATATTCTAAATCTCTCCGCATGATTTTTAGGCAATACTTTATACTTTCTGAAGAGAATATAGTCGACTAAAGCGAAGACTGCTTTTGAGAGCAGAATTGTTGCCGATTTATGTTTAGCGCTTCTTTCCAAAAGTGTGGCGGAGTCATATTCCTCTAAAAAAGTGCTCTCTAATTCTTCTAGCTGATTCATCAGTTGAGATAACCTAATGCTATTTATAAATTTTACTATTAACTGATAAAGCAATTATTCTTTATGTGGTTAAAGTTGAAATTCTGTTTCAAGATTAATAGATTAGATATAATTTGTCTTTTTTGTTAAAGTTAAAACGAAGCCGTTAAAAGTCTGGGTGATAGTATTTTCTTGTTTCACTTGGGGGGGGGAGGGATAACGCAAGTTTAAAAATAGAAGTGCTTTCTCTTCTGAATTATGATAACAAGTATGGTAAATAACAAAAAAACAGAATTAGCTAGTTCACTGTGTAAGTACCTTTTTGTGAGTTTATCCCTCATTGTGATTTTTATTTTAATGCTTATTTTGAGTATATTTACTGATAAACCCATATTCCAGACACTAACGATGATTGTTCTTACATTAATAGCGATTCATTTCAGTTCATACATAATTTATTTCTTTTTGATTAAGAAATATGATGTTTCGGATATTTTTGATGTGCTTAACTCTAGAATGAAGCCCCCTCCCAGCGTTGAAATATTGAAGAAAAGAGATTATATTAGTTTGATTTTAATGATTTTATTAATAATTATTTTTTTATCATAAACTACGTTGTAACATTTATTAGTTGGACCAGTTTAGTTATTATTAGCATAGTTTCAGTTTTTGTTAGTATTAGGATGTATTTGCATTATCGAAAACTTTAGTTTAACTGGAGAGGCATACAAATTTAAATTGAGAGCAGGGGAGAGGTGGTTATTTGTTGTAGTTAATTTTCTTTCACTTTCCTTCACTCTTCTCACCAGCGATTCTATCGGCTGAACAAATGACCTAAGTTGTAACCAGCTTTCATTACTCCCTAAATTCGGGGAATATCCTTTAAAAACAGGGAAAAGTTTATATATTAGCCAATATTTCCCTAATGTTATGGAAAAGATACCTAATATGGAAAATGTCTTCAGAATTCTCTCTTTATTAGAAAAAGATGTTTTTCAGGAGACCTCTTTACATCAAATTTCTCAGCGGATAGATTTGGACTACAAGACGATCCGAAAAACCGTTCAACAGCTGCTGGCTGAAAGTATCTTGATAAAAGAAGTTAAAGGCAAAGCCCATTTTATCTCTTTGAACTTAAATCACAGCGATATTAAAACTTACCTAAGCTTTGCTTCCTATTATAATCGCCGAACTTATTTTCAGAAAAGCGCCCAGCTTAGCTATTTATTGGAAGAAGTTAAAAAGCTGAACTTACAAGATTCCAGTTTAGTCTTGTTTGGTTCTCATGTTCTAAACAAACAAACTAAATCCAGCGATGTTGACCTATTATTAATAACTAACAGCAAAACTGCTCCTACTAAAATAAAGTCCTTGTTATTAAACTATGATATAAAAACTGACTTGAATATCTTGACTGTTAAACAGTATCAGAAAGCTTTATTTAGCCGTGGATTTAATTTAGTTAATCAAGTGTTAAATAAGCATATTATCTTAAAAAATCCGGAGTTGTACTGGGAATTAACTTTGCGGGGCTTGAAAAATGGCAATCGATATTAATAGGCTGATCAAAGATTTTGATTTCCTATTGAAGCGGGAAACAGAAAATAAATTCTTTATCCGAAAATCTTCTACAGAAAAGATTAAAGAAGATTATTACTTGATCAAATCATCCAAAGACTTAACTTTAGGTAGGGCTTTAGCCACTCTCTTTCAGGATAAGGAGAAGAAAAAGAGTTTAGAGCTAGAAGAAAACTTTGAGTATTGGGAATGGGTAGCCACCATTTATTATTACTCTATGTTAAAAGCAGCCAAAGCAATTATTGCCAAGAAAGGCTATCAAACTGATGACCATTATGCTACCCTTTGTGCTTTGGCCAAATTGTTTGTAGTGAAGAATGAATTGGATATAAACGTGCTTGAACTATTCAAAGAAGCAACTGAATTGTTTGAACAGAAATACATTTTATATTTCCATGAAGCGATGGAATCAGCATCTGAATCAAGATATAATGTTTCTAAAGATTTTGATAAACAAAAAGCATTGGAAATTAGGGACAAGGCTTTGGAGTTTAGAAAGGAATGTTTGAGAATTTTGAAGGTTAAGTGAGATTTTTCTTTCACTTTCCTTCACTCTTCTCACCAGCGACTCTATCGGCAAAATATCTCTCTTGAATGATTGGTTCCGCCTTGAGCTAGGCATTAACTCCCTAAATTCAGGGAATATTCCCTAAAAACAGGGAAAAGCTTAAATATGAGCTTATTCTTCAGTAGAATACAATGCACTATCTAACTAAAACCGCGCAGAAAATCTTTCAAGTATTAATAGATGCTCCTTTTAAAGAATTTAAAGAGATAGAATTAATCAATGCTGCCAGAACTGGAAAAGGTGCAACCGGTAAATTAATTGATAACCTTATCAAAGACAATATTCTGAAAGCAAGACGCGCAGGTAAAACTAAACTAATTTCTTTACATCTTACTAATCTAGCAGTATTCTCCCTAAAAAACTTATTTGCATTAGAAAAGTTGCATCGTCTTCCAAAACCAAGATTAGCAGCAGTATTATTGTTCAATAGAGAAGTACAACCGGCGACATCCCTGCTAATTTTATTTGGCTCAACCACGACCGGAACAGCTACTTCCGCCAGCGACATTGATCTTCTGGTGGTAAGCCAACATATTCCTAAAGTAGAGCTAGCTCGAAAAAAAGTTGAAGAGTCCCTCGGAATAAGATTAAACCTTCATTTATATGATGAGTCTGAAATTAAGAATAAACTCAAAGAAGACTCTTTCCTGCAAAATGTTCTGTTTCAGGGAGTTATTCTTAGTGGTTATAATTTAACATTGGAATTATATCGCTCTTTGGAAAAAGATGAACTTAACTTAGCTCGGATATTTTACTTCCAAGAAAGGATTAGGGCAGCTAGGCGTAATTACCTGCAAAAAGACCACGAAGGGACTGGTGAAATAATGGCTCAACTCCAGGAGCAATTAATTTTCTATCTCCTGTCTCACCACAAAATTCCATATGAAAGCAAAAAAGATGCAGCTGAAAAAATAAAAAAACTGCCGGAAGCAAAGAAATTGTTTCAAAAAGTCCAGCTAAAAGAAAAAATTGATATATTAGATGTATTTGTGCAAAATATCTTAATTAACCAGTTAATTGGAGAAGAAAAAGATGGAGCTACACCCCGAAATTAAAGAAGACTTGGAACGGGCCCATAAAGTGTTGGGATCAGCTCAGCGCAATTTTGAAGAAGGAGATATTCTCACTGCAGCAAATAGGTTATTCGTGGCATGCGAAAGTGCTGTTTATGCATTCTTAAAATTAGAATACGGCTCGGTATCCATGAGCAGAGAAAAGATTTTAACTAGGCTGAAAGGGCTTGATAAGCAAATGAAAGATATTTATGATAAAAGTTATGATCTCCGAGTGCAAGCAGATTATGGCAGAGTATCTAAACAACTGCCCCTCACCAAAGAAAACGTACAAATGCTGTTGGCAAATGTTACTGAAATCATACAAAAGGTTGATAATTAAATCAAAAATAAGTAAATTGACATCAGCTAAACTTTTTCTGTAATAGTTTACCTTTCCTTCACTTTCCTTACCAGCGATTCTATGGGCGAGATATCTCTCTTGAATAAGAAATCATGTCCCGAGCCGTCAAACTCAACCTTCACCCAATTCTTCTTTCCGCAACTATCGCACTTGATACTTTTATAATGATGTGACAAATGATATCGCTTATCCCATTCTGAATCCCACTTGTTTTTATCGATATCCTTGCAGCAATATTCACAGCGGCATCCTAAAAAATTACGTAAATGTAAGTCCATCATGGCTCGGTTTTAAGGGCACAGTCCAAAAAGTGAGTGATAACACCATTATCACCACTGCCCAGAAAAATTGAGAGTGATTTTCTGGGCTGAGATGCGATAGTTGCATCTCATTAAATGAAAACAGGACGGCAAAGCCGTC
>JAGVMW010000036.1 GCA_020053615.1 archaeon
AATGAGATGCAACTATCGCATCTCAGCCCAGAAAATCACTCTCGATTTTTCTGGGCAGTGGTGATAATGGTGCTATCACTCACTTTTTGGATTGTGCCACAAAATCCAAATATTTATAAAAAAAGCTCTTTCCGCTAACTTCATGAAGAAATATTCTCTGATTGGGACTTTAGGATTACTAGCTACTGCTGTTTCTGGAGAGCCGTTATTCCCACCAACTCTCGTAGACGAAGAAACCTGTCTTCTCCATCAGGAATATGATGGTCGAGGCTGCCTGCGCAATCTAGAAGCTTTTATCCATGATTATGACGGGCTGCAGTTCCGTTTTAATGAAGAATTGAATTCTCTTAGTCTCTATACCAGAACACATGACGATGCGGTAGATGCCAGTGAATTAGTGGCGTATATGCTGGATGGAGAATATGCTTTTCCGCAGAATGATGAAGAACTATTAGAACAATCATTAGTACATTATTTTCTCATCCAGCAGGTTGATAAAGTTTTTGTTGCTGCTTATGATGTTAACGCAGATCATCATATTAACATTAAAGATGATTTTAATGGAGATAATTGTATTACGGCTGAAGATAAAGAGAGCTATCAACGGCAGTTGAAGATGCCTTTCCCGAAAGAGGGAGAAGTGCTGGCGCAGAATAGTTTTAAATAATCCCCTTCTTTTCTCAAGTTAATGCAAGTCATCCTTAGCTCTAAAGAACTTCGCAGAATGCAGGAAGCAATTGCAGCGGGAGGAAAGGAAATTGAGTCTTCTCTAGATTTAGGATTAACTACGGCTAAAATTAAATTAGGAAATAATGGTTTTTATCACGGCAAAACACTTATTGACATTCCTAAGATTCGTGATGATGATCAAAGTTGTTATGTTCTGCTTAAGAATAAGCTAGAAAAAGTACAATTTTTTTCACCTGAAACTAATATTTTGTACAAATTAATCCCCACCAGTTTTCGTCCAATTTTACAATGCTCGGGAACTTCTATGCACAAAAAAGAGTTTGTGGAAAGAGTTGAAGCGGATAAATTAACCGGAAAAGTGCTGGATGCCGGCACAGGATTAGGATATACGGCTATTTCTGCGGCTAAAACAGCTGAGGAAGTGCTCACGATAGAGAAAGATAAGAATGTGCTCCAAGTTGCTAAGTTTAATCCTTATTCGCAGGAATTATTTTCGGGAAAAAATATTAAAAGATTAATCGGGAACATCGTACAGAAAATAATTGCATTTTCAGACGAAGAGTTTGACTTTGTTATTTTTGATGCCGGAACACCTAAATCTTCGGATGATTTCTTTTCGCTGAAGAATTATCAGCAGGCATTTCGGGTGTTGAAACGAAACGGGAAGTTGTACCATTACTTGCCCAAACATCATATACACAAAGGAAGAGATTTTGGCGGGGAAGCGATCGAACGGATGCGGCGGGCTGGATTTAAGTTGATTGAGCGGAAAGTAGAAGAGTCGTATGTGGTGATGGGGAAATGATTTCTTATAATTACAGTCCTACTAAAAAAAATGGAACTTAACACCAATAAAATTCCCTGCCCCTGCGGAGGGTGGTTTGGGTTTAAGAAAGATAAAGTAGTCCAGGATGGAATAGATTGCGGCATGCTTAAAGTAGAAATATGCAACAAGTGCCAAACTACATATTTGCCAGAAGAAACCATGTTAGTGGTAGAGAACAAGCTCAAAGAAGCTGGATTGTGGTGAGTAGAAAGAAAAGAAGTAAAATTATGGAAGACCGGAAGTGCGATTACTATTTGTTTGCCAACCTGTTTGGTTAGGAAACTAAATTTATATCAAGTGGATAAAAGATATCTTTCCTAGGAAGGGAAGCATAAGCTGGTTATAGAAATTTGAAAGAGCAGTCAGGAAGGTTTAAATGCAATCATAAACAAAACCCTGTTCCGCCTGAAGTAAAAATTGTTCTGCGGCTTTCTTCCAAAACTTTGGGACTATTGCTTTTGCAGCATATTCTTCTCGTGACATTAATACCACTAAAGATTCTACTCGTGAATAAATAAAATCTGGTCTATAATCACTATACTCTATATTCCATCGTTCTTGTGGCGGGGACCAGTGAGGCATTGGTATAATTCTCCCTGAAATTTTAGACTTATCTTTGGTCTTAATGTGAAATTCTGTGGAATAAGGTCCATAAATACCCGTTAACACACAATTATTCCGAACTTCACCCGGTTCATATTTAAATGTCATCGATATCAAATCATCTAGCTTAACGTTAAACTTTTGTTCAAATTCTTTATTGGTGATATATTCTAGGCTCATTTGCGGAGGTATTTGTTTTTCTTTAATTTCAGTATCAATCTTCTCTGCTATTCTTCAAACTCAATCCCATCTCTGCTAGAAGTTCTTTGATTTCCTTCAGTGACTTGCGACCAAAGTTCTTGTATCTAAGCAAGTCTGCTTCAGTCTTCTCGCAAAGTTCTCCCACTGTTTTGATACCATAATTTCTTAAACTGTTATCAGAACGAACACTTAATTTTAATCTGGTGATTAATCTAGATGCCGACTCTGGGGGTAACGTAGAATAAGACGGCTGTTCTCTCATTCCTTTAATTCTGTAATCTAAACTTTCATTGGCAGCTATTTTACCTAGTACTTCTTCCTCTATCGAAGAATATAACTTCTCCCTCCAAGTTCTTTCTTCTTCTGGTGTTGGTAAAGTGGAAGATTCACCATAGCTCTCTACTCTTTGATGTAATGGATTATCTTTGGTTATATCTCTAGAATAATCTACTTCATTTCCTTTTAATGACAATCCCATTTCTGCTAAAACTTCTTTGATTTCCTTCAGTGACTTGCGACCAAAGTTTTTGCTTTTCAACATATCTACTTCAGTCCTCTCACAAAGGTCTCCTATGGTTTGGATACGGCTGTGGGACAGTAAAAAGCGATTTTAGTGCTTAAGAATAATTACATAAGCCCTTCGTCCTAAATATCTTCTCGGTACATCTGCTTTAGCTGATGTA
>JAGVMW010000105.1 GCA_020053615.1 archaeon
AATTGCAGATGCTGAATTAAAAGATGGTCAATGGATATTTAAAATAGATTCCGTCTGCGAGGAGCCGGTTAAGGAAAGAATAAAACTTCTTTTCAAAAAATACGCACCAGAGCTTCAGGCTAAAAAGATAAAAATTGTTTTTGTGGGTTAAGAAAAGCAGTCAGAGAATCATAAGATTACTTTTATTCTTAAAAGATTAGTTTAGCTTTATTCTAACATATAATATCCCATACTCGCATACCCCACCACCCTTCCTTTATCTCCAGCCGTGTCGCCAGAATTGCGATAGTCCAGCAGTTGAGGCTTCCAGCCTTTTAATTCTGCCAGATGCATCAACACTTTAATGGGGGTTCTTCCGCAGGCATCTAAGCCAGAATCTTCTCCTCTTAGAATTTTGCTGATAGTCTCATTATCTTTTAGAACCGCTTTATCATAAGAAAGATAATGACTCAAATCAGAGCTTACCACCACCAAAGTATCATCGTCCAACTTTTCTGAAATGAATTTAGCTAATTTTTCTTCATTAACAGTTCCCAATACCACAGCGTAAAGCTCAAACTGGTTTCCTAAAGTTTCCTGCAGGAAAGGCAGCTGCACTTCCAGGCTGTGCTCTTTAGCATGAGCTTTAGGAGAAATTTCTACTAATCCATCTTTAGTCCAATTATTAATATCTCCGCACTTTACTTTCCCTAATGGAGTTAATAAATCTTCATCAGCAATAACTGCTCCATAAAAAGCAACATAATGCGATGACCCAAGTAAGATTACTCTTTTGAACTGATGCGGCTTTAACAAATGATATGCTTGTGCAGCCACAATTCCAGAATAGATGTATCCAGCATGAGGAACTATCAAAGCTCGAAGTTTTCCTTTCAGTTTTAGAGGCTCTGCTTGTGCTAAAAATTCTTGGATTTGTTTCTGTAATTCTTTCTGGTTCTTGGGATAGAACATTCCGGCGACGGCGGGTGGGCGAGTCATAATTCCCACACTCCTTTAATCACAAACTTGCAATACTTACACTTCCCATTAACTAATCCCTCTACATTGACCATAAGTCCTTTTCTCCTGATTAACATTTTCTTGCATTTCGGACAGTAGGTGCTGTTATATTCTTCATTTTGAACATTTCCCAAATATACATAAGCCAGCCCTGCTTCTTTACCGATTTGGTAGGCTTTTTGAAGAGTAGCCAAAGAAGTGCTGCTTTTATTCCGCATCTTATAATCCGGATGGAACCCAGAGATGTGCCAAGGCATCTCTTTGTCTATACTAGCTAAAAATTCTGCAATATTTCGTAGTTCTTCTTCAGAATCATTCTCTCCCGGAATTAAAAGAGTAGTTACTTCTACCCATTTGCCTAATTCTTTGCATTTTTTGATGTTGTCCAGCACTGGCTGAAGTTTAGCGCCGCAGTTCTTGAGGTAAAATTTTGGATTGAAGCTTTTCAAATCAATATTCAACGCATCCACAAAACCCATTTCTTTCAACGCTTCGTCTGAAAAGTAGCCATTAGTTACAAAAACATGTTTCTTCTTAGGCGTTAGTTTAGCGATATCTTTAGCGTATTCTAAAAAAATAGTCGGCTCATTGTAAGTATAAGCGATGCTGGGATAAAGTTTAGCTTCTCTAGCTGCTTGTTCTGGGGAAAGAGGCTGTCCCATGACTTCCTGATTCTGGGAGATGCTCCAATTCTGGCAAAATCCACATTTATAATTACATCCTACCGTTCCGATAGAATAAATCTCCGTTTCAGGAAGAAAATGATATAATGGTTTTTTCTCAATGGGATCAATATGCTTGGCTACGACCTTAGAATGCACTAACAATTTTAATTCCCCTTTCTGATTTTCCCGTATTCCGCAGATGCCTCGCTTTCCTGCTGCGATTAGGCATTTATGATGGCAGACAAGGCAGCGGAGTTTAGAGTTCTCTGGTTTGAAAAGGATGGGAGTGAGCATAAATACAGAGAATAGGGATTGAGTATTTAATTTTTATCCATTACTTACTTCAAATGTTTCGTCAGCATCTCTACTTCTTTCCATAATTCTGCTTCGCTTTTTCTGGGGGGAGAATATCTCTAGTTAAACCAAGCGCATCAGTATGTAAGTGACAATTCCATCCGTCCAGCATAGAAAGATAATATTCTCTCATGATTTTTTTATCTTGAGCAGCTTCATAACCAATATGTCCGCCGCAAGCAGAAAAGAATTCTTCTGAGATTACGGCTAAAAGTGAATATTGATTTCGTGCTTCTTGCGGTTCGACTAGCTTAAAATAACCCAATAAATCTAGTGCTAATACATTAACTTGATCATCATCACCGGCAGCAATCACTTTAGTCAATTCGCTCTGGGAAAAGCGTCGAGGTTTGGTTAATCTACAAACTCTGGCAGTTAAATCGGCGAGATTTTCTCTTCCATCTCCTCCTCTTCCTGGACGGCGAGTAACGTAAGTAATATTATCTAATTCCACTTGTGTAATGGTTGTAGCATAAGTAGCTACTTGATCCAAATCATCAAACCAGAGATCTTCTACATTAAAATCATCTCCGGAATTAAATTTAGAATCGCTGTCGAAAGGAGTTGTGTCTATCTGTCTCCAATTATAATCTTTCTGTAGCCGATAGCGGTCAGCTCCGGTGCCTATTTCTGCTTCTAATCGGAATTTCATAGTTAAATCGATTTTAGGGAGTACTTTAAAAGGATTTGGGTTTTTCAAAGATTAAAGAAATAAAAATGAATGTGGGTGGCAGGACTTTCGCACAATTACTTGCATTCGAACCTGCGAAGGCACCCCGCATAAGTGGGCTTCCCCCTTATCAACCCCAGAGCTACGCGGATTGCACAAAAACATTGCTGTAAAATAAAATGAATGTGGGCGGCAGGAATTTCGTACAATTACTTGCATTC
>JAGVMW010000038.1 GCA_020053615.1 archaeon
AAAGCAGATTATAAAATAGTAGCCAAGAAAGCGTTTGGTTTAACAGAATTATTGACTAAAGCAGAAGGAGCAGAAGTTACTTTCTCCACAGGACATCAATGCTACTTTGATTTGCGAGGAAGAGAAGCAACTGCGGATGATGGCAACTGTCGTGAACCAGGAAAAGGAATTAATCTACCCAGTGGAGAAGCATTTATTGCTCCTTATGAAGGTTTCGATTCAAAAATGAATGGGAGCAAAACAAGAGGATTAATACCGATTGTAGAAGAAGGAAAGCTGCTAGTATATATTTTAACCAATAACCGTATTGTAAACGTAGCCGGCAATAGTGATGAAGCAGAAAGAAAAAGAGCGTTCTTTTCAGAAGACCCCGCGAGAGGAAATATCGCCGAATTGGGATTGGGATGCAATGATAAAGCAGAGTATATCAATTGTATTCTTCAGGATGAGAAGATTGAAGGGATGCATTGGGCTTATGGATTAAATTCCCACTTTAAAGGTGGACAAGTGGGAGTGAGTAACTTTAAACGGCCTGAAAATGCTTTGCATATTGATATTGTCTATGGAGATAAGCTGCCTTTAGGGATAAAAGAGATACGACTAGATTATTCTAATGAAAAATCAGAGGTGGTGATGAAGGATAATAAGTATGTAATAGAGGTTGAATAAAAAATGACAACAGAAAATCTTGAACAGAAAGTTGGATTGATGGATAATCTTAGAGGATTTGCTGGAAAGACGGTGGGAGCTTATGCTTTAACTTTGGCTTTAGGGGGAGCTTATGGCTGCGGAAATGATGTAGAATCATGTAATGGAACTTGCCCTAGTTGTTCGGGCAGCAAATATTGTTCCCGCTCCAGCACGCCAAATAAATGCAAGGAGGGACTAATATGCTAGAAAAAATAGTTAAAAGAATTTTATCTCATTCAGTATTCAGCCGCTCTCGCCCATACTTAACTTTAGCCGCTTTAGCTATTACTTATCTTCCCGGCTGTAGCGAAAAACCGTATTGGGATGGAAAAGCGGCCTCGGTGGCAGATACGTCCACTCCAACAGAAGACTCTTACACCCAGCAAAATTTTCCTGAGGCTTCCGAAACGAGTATCCCAAAATATCTTTCCCTCTGCCTGAAAGATAAAGATAAAGATACTTATTTTGACAAGAGCGGGAATCAGCCACCAGACGAATCTGGCGAGTGCCAAAAAAATTACACCAAAGTGACTTACTCCCCAGGGGACATCGTACCATTTGATTGTGACGGTTATGATGATGATAATGTCATTTATCCGGGAGCGGAAGAGCTTTGCGATAACAAAGACAATGATTGTGATGGGAAAACGGATGAGGGAGTTTATATAACTGTGCAAACTATCTGCGGGGAAAAGAAAATAGAATGTCTTGGCTTAGATAAAAATGGGAATCCAACATATGAAACTGCCTTGCCACCAAAAGAGTCTTATTGTGATGGAAAAGACGATAACTGTAATGGACAGATTGATGAAAAATTAACGCGACCATGTTCTAATGCTTGTGGCAGCGGCTTAGAATATTGTATTGGAAATAATAAGTGGGGTAACTGTGATGCACCTCAGCCATCGGCAGAGATTTGCGACGGTTATGATAATGATTGTGATGGAAAGACTGATGAAAGTCTTGATAAAGAATGCAATACATTATGCGATGTTGGTACAGAAATATGTGTTGCCGGACAATGGGTAGACTGCGATGCAGACAAAAACTGCTGTACACCAGGCAGCATTACCAATGAAATTGCATGCCCATATGACCCTCACGCTTTTCTATTTATCATTGATCATTCGGGAAGCATGAGCGATAGTGATCCAAATATGTTAAGATACACAGGTGCTATTGAATTTGTAGATAAGATAGAAAATGAAGAGAAAAGCGGATTGATAGTTTACTCTAGTAATGCTGAGATGATGGGGTATATCACCAGCAACAAAGAACTGGTCAAAAGTTACTTGTCAGAGGTTATGACAAATGTACTTGGAGGAGAAACAAATATTCCAGCAGCGATGTTATTGGGTATTGATGAGCTAAAAAGCATTTCAGAGAAGAGAGTGATCATACTTCTTACAGATGGACAAAGTAATGTTGGAGATTTTAATCCAAATTACTTAAAAAATCAAGCACAATCTAATGACATAAGAATTTATACCCTGGGTCTTGGACCTGATGTAAATAGCAGTCAATTAAATGAGCTAGCGACACCTAATGGGGGATATTATTTTGTCAACAGCGCTTCTGACATTTCTTCAATATACAATACCATATTGAATACTACTAAGAATGAAATGTGGGAAGAATGTGATGAAACAGGCAACTTGGTGCAAAAATACGGTGAGTGCAAATGAAGAAAACAAGGATTAAAAATAGAGCCATTGGACCATTTATCGGTTTTGGCTCTCTGGTTGGTATTCTTGGCTTAGGCTGCGAGCAAGAAGCTTCCATGCAAAAAGTTATTTATGTTTACCCTGATGCCTATACTTCTGAATCAAATACCAATCCAACACAGCAAGATGCCCAATCGAGATGCCAGAAATATTTTGAGGACAAAGATGGAGATGGTTATGGAAATTATAAATCCTGGCTATGCGAGCCGCTTTCTGGATATGTTGATAATGGTGACGATTGTAATGATTACGACTCTTTAATTCATCCAGGAGCAAGTGATTATTGCAGCGGGGACGGAATAGACAACAATTGTGATGGCAAAGTTGATGAAGAAGGCATTTCTCACTACCAGAAAGGCTGTTCTGACGGAGATATTTATTGGTTGGATAGTTGTGGTAGCTTAGAAGATTTATTGGAAGATTGTGCTGGGAATTACGTGTGTGAAGGAGGAGAGTGTGTGTGCCAACCGAATTGTAATGGGAAAGAGTGCGGCGACGATGGATGTGGTGGGAGTTGTGGTGGATGTGGGACGTGTGAGAAGTGTTCATATGGAGAATGTTGGTCTTATACTGATGAAGAGATACTAACAAAGAGTATTTGTACGATTACTGATACCATCGGATTCTCGTTAAGTAATGCTGGACATAATCTTGAATATAACGATATGGAATCTGCGAACTATGCTTGCGCTAATAGTGAAGGAATCGCATGCAAATATGATTCAAAAAATTGTTGGGCACAATGGGATATGACTGTTAATAAAAATTGTGATTTGATTAGGTTAAAATTAGAAGGACAGACTTATTCATATTATACTTTCCATGGACAAATTGACAATCTGTCTTTTGGTGCTGGGTCCAACCTTAACAACACCCCAAATGACTGGAATTTGTATTGTAAATCTATCCCACCAACAGAAGGAGTTATCAAAACCACGTTCAATGGAATAAATTTTACTTCTGACGGAGCAGTAACTTTTCAGTTTTCAAATTCAAAGTATTCTCAGAATTTCCTTTCCTCCGCCCAAATTCTCTCCTGCACCTGCCCAAAAGAGGATAATTAAAATGTCACTAACTAAATTCCTTTGTTCAACGTTATTGGCTGCTTACATAGCAGTAGCCGCCCCTTCTTCCACCGAAGCAAAAGAAGACCAACCAGAAACAAATATAAATAGGAATTATGAAATAAACGCTAGAAAAGAGTAGAAAACAAAATGCTTAAAGAAAAAGTCTATAACCTCATTGTAGAGTATGGTATTAAGAGAGTAATAGGTTCATTTCTTCATTATTATTATTCTCAAGAAGAGATAGATGAAAAACTAAAAAATGAAAAAGTAACAAATGTTTCTCTTGAAGGGTTGATTACTGATACTCTTGATTATAAAGGTGAGCCGACTAGGATATACAATATAATACACTCAGTAGAAACAGAAGATAATAAAAACCGATTATTTATTGAAGACCATAGAATACACACTGAAACACCGTTGAATGGGCATACTTACAAAGTGTTTAATATATTGTTAGATACACGAAAAGATAATTTAACCGCGCTTTTCAAAGAAGAAGGAAACAATAACGTAAATATAAGTATAACTTATTGTGATGAAGAAATAAATAATTCTGAGAGAGATTCAAAACGAATTGATGAAATACATAAAAATTATCGTAAAAAACTTAGAGAAAGAAACAAATGGTTGTTTAGAGGTTGTAATGCTATTGGGATTATTATCGGCGCAGGTATAGTCTACGCAACCTGTTTTATGCCGCGTACAATAGAGGATACAAAAATTGTCAGCATAAAGCAAGAAGAAATTATGAATGTGAAATCCGGCAGCGTCTCTAAATGGTACAATATTAATGTTGACAAACACGACGACTGCCTGATAACAAGCGAAGAAATCGGTGCTGGATTAAACGTTGGTGATTCTTTGAAAGAGATTAAGTGGAGACCACAGATAGGAGAATGTGATTATGTTACTGAATACAAAGTGAAAGAATGAATCAATCACCATACCAATCTTTCGCACCAAGCAATTATTACATAGATATCATCAGACACAACTTCAAACAAGTCCAAGAAGCATACTTTGGCACAACGGAAATAGTGAAGCGGGTAGATACCACTGTAACAAAGACAGAATTAATTTACGAAAGTTCAGTTAGATAGATTAAACATGTATTTTGAATGACAGTTAAATATTTATACTAATAGTGGTAAACTTTGATTAATCTTTCCGAAAACGAAAGAGAAACATAATTTTATCTACGGAGGTAAAATCCATGAACACTAAAAGAATTATCTTGTTAGGATTAGCGGGATTAGTAACTAATCTCACAAATTGTGGAAAAGATTACATCCCACAGAATGGAGAGCCAGCATCAGACGATACTTCTCAGCAAGTTACTAATTCTGCGGATGCTTATTCTCCCCTAGAAAAGAAGTGCTGGAGACAAGTGGAGGGTAATGATGACTATGATGAGCAGATAGATTCTGTTCGTCAAACCCCCGAGGGAGGCTATCTCTTAGCGGAATCAGACTGGAGAGTACCAGATCAGACCAGTGAACTATCCACGAGTCATGCTTGGGTTAAAAAAGTGGATAGCAATGGAGAATTGGAATGGGATACTTTTTTTGGCTATTATATCAACGGTAAAGGAACGGATTATTTTGCTCATGAAGTGAGACCAACTATGGATGGTGGTGCAGTGGTATGTGGTGAAAGGTTCTTTTATACCTCAGACGGCTCCACCATGAGTGGATGGACAGCTAAACTAAATAAAGAGGGAGGAGTAGAATGGAACAACAAAATTGGAGGAAGTGGGGACTGTGACTTTTATGATTTATACTCTATAGAACAAACTAAAGAGGGAGGATATATTGCCGCGGGGATGAGCGATACTTCTTGCTTTGACGTGAATACGCCAGAATCAGGCATGTGGATAGTAAAGCTTTTTGCCAGTGGTGAAATATCATGGGATGTAGTTTTACCAGACCAATATGGTAGAGCTGATTCAATAAAACCAACCAATGATGGGGGATACATTGTCGCAGGAATAAATGCCGGAAATG
Source organism: archaeon (assembly GCA_020053615.1). GTDB lineage: Archaea > Nanobdellota > Nanobdellia > Woesearchaeales > GW2011-AR9 > JACRPH01. The sequence continues at coordinate 5,488 of JAGVMW010000038.1, forward strand.
CTCAGTTCGTTGGTCATGTGGCGAAACTAGACTCAACTGGTGGCTCCATTTGGGAAAAAAATTACTGCACCACTGACAAGTCTTGTTGGATAAATTCCATACAACAAACTAATGATGGGGGATATGTCGCAGCCGGTGTCTCCAGTTTGCTCAACCAAGAAAAAGATAACATCAATGATAAAGTTTGGATTTTAAAGTTAGATAAGTCGGGGGATGTGGAGTGGGAAAAGAAATACGGAGCTTCTATTGAAGGAGAGAGCAACAGAGCGGAGGAAATTCAGCAGACCACAGACTTAGGATACATTGTTGCAGCAGGCGATTGGATTCTAAAACTGAACCCTGAAGGAGAGGTGCAGTGGGATAATTCGCTCACAGAGTATCTTAACTCTATTCAACAAACTTTTGACGGGGGATATATTACTGGCGGATATATCAGTAATAGTTCTAGTGACGATGCTGTTTTCATGAAGTTAGACCAGAATGGAAAGACCTGTGACTAACAGAAGAACTCTTCTAATCCCAACAAAATGGACATCTTATTGGTTTAGTGATATTAACATTCATAGTCGTCGGGAGAGAGAGTGTTTACGATTAATGGCAGAAGTTATAAAATGACCCTTGACTACAAATCCATCAAAAAAGAAGCCGAAACTCTGGGAGAAACGCTGGGCATTAGTGCAGTTTATATTGGAATGGGATTGTTACTCTATCACGGATGCACGGACAGGCTTCCTTGGGAAAAAGAAACAGATAAAACGGTAACAGAGCAGGAGAAGTACGAAAGCCCGGTAAATATCCTGGAAATTCCGCTTCAATAGATTACGAGGAAAACGAACATGAAAAAGCCGCTCTCAGAACGCATCTCCTATTTTATGGAGAATACAGTTATTCCGTTAGCGTTTATTGGAGCGGGTTTAGTTGGTGGAGGTTACTTCTGCTTCCAAAATCATCGTCTAGAAAATGTAGTAGTACAAGAATCAGAAAAAGACTGCGGTACTGATGAATTATTTGGAGAATTCTGCTGGGAAGAGATTGAAGTCAGCAACCATTGGAAATGCCTGTACCAACAAAAAGGCCACTTGGAACCTAGCACAAAAATAGAATATTTGATTTGGGAGCGAGGGCTTCGTCTTCCATTATTAGAGTGTGACATGGTCTTAGAGTATAAGATTTCAGGAGAGGAGAACATTTATCGTTAGATTATCGCTTCACTTTTTCGCAACCCATAAATACTCCATCTTTCTCTCTCAGTTGCATGAAAGAACACTTCCTCCGCCTGAAATACAGAACTTTTTGGTTATGGATGCATACATTTATTGCTATTTTCGCCCTTTCTTTTGTTCCATTATTCCTGAGAGAGAATGGCTACAGTTTATCGGCAATCATCCTTTTTTACACGCTCCTGTGCTTAGGTGCGGTTCTCTTGCTGCCCTGGCTTAGCACATTCAACTTACGTCATTCTATTTTGTATGGTTATTTGTGTTATGCTGGAACTATGCTTGCACTTCTGTTTGGCAGCGGATTAACTTCTTATGTACTTTACATCGTCTTCGGAGCCGGAACGTTCGTCTTCTTCTGGATTCCATTCAATTATTTTTTCTTCAACACCACCCAAAAAGAAACCAGCGGTACCGATTCAGCTTTTTTCTTTAACTCCACTGCAATTTTAGGGGTGTTTGTGCCATTGTTAGGGGCGGCAATGATTAAAATTGGAGGATATTCCTGGCTGTTTGGATTGGCTTCTCTAGCTTACTTATTCTTAGGAGTTTATGTTTATTCCCGTCTTCCCAACGAAAACTTTACTTTCCACTTCCATGATTGTGTAACAGAATTCAAAGGGCTGAAAACAATTTCCTGCTTAGAAGGTTCTTTAGGATTCTTTCCGTGGATTATTTTAGGAATATATGCCCTGCTTTTCTTTGAAACAGCTTCCGCTTACGGCTATTTCCTAAGTTATCTAGGAATTATTGGATTAATTATTGCTCTTTTGGTGACGCACCATTCAGATAGAAAGCAGAAACGCTTAGGCTACCTGTTTCCATTATTTTTTCTTATGGCTGTTGCTATTATGATTATTTCATTAGTACATAGCACTACTTATTGGATTATCAACGTAGGAATAATCTATCTTTTGAGCAATGTATCGATGCCTTTGCGCAGCGCAGTTTGTATGGATGTAAAGAAAGTTGATTTTGGATTCTGGAAAGCAAAAGAGTTCTTTACTAATATAGGTAGAGTAATTACTCTGGGAATTTCTGCGCTGTTCTTCTATTACCAATTATACTGGCCAGTGTTTGTGATGTATGGGTTGATTGCATTGATTTATCCGTTTTTGGTGAAGTATAAGTTTAGGGAGATGAATTGAACAAATTACCCCAGTATAATTTATAAAATACCCTCTCCTTTTTCTTTCCATGACATCTCTACCACCAAAGACATCCAAACATCAAGAATTGATGAAATCCGTAGATGATTTTTTAAAAGATAAAGACAATTCTTCTCTACCATCTTTAGAAAACGGCAGGATGGAGTTCCAGCTTTACAAAGCAGCATTGGTCATGGATACGTTCCTATCGCGATTAGAAGAAGTTATTGAAGAGACTAAAGTCAAAGCAACAGAGGGAGGTATGCCCGTTACTTGCAGCAAAGGCTGTGATGCCTGCTGTTCTCAACCGATAAGCAGTTCTTTTTTTGAGGCGGTACTGATAAAATCGTATTTAGAAGTAAATCCGCCGGTAAAGGAACAATTTTTAGCGAGATATGATGCTTGGCGCTCCCGAATCGGCGACACCAAAGAGTATGACCAGATTTTGCAATCAGCAATCAGAGCATTAGTTGATGGAAGCAAAGATGTTTCTGACTATGTTCGTAATGCAGTAGACCATTTCAACCAAAGCGAAAAGATTAACTGTCCTTTTTTAGAAGAGCACAGCTGCTCAATTTACCCAGTTAGACCAGTAACTTGCAGACAACTCCTTTCTATTGATGATCCAGTTAAATGTCAAATCGGTGAGCAAGCCAGACTTTTAAGAGCGGGTGATATTGATGAATTAACTTATCGGAAATTACCTATTTTGTTAATGCATCTGGGAAGAAGTTTTGGCTTTCAGGGGATTGTAAATTCGGTGCTGCCCATAACTACTTACGAGCTGATGAAGCATGGAGAGAAATATGTGGACCAAGTAATTCGTGATTGTGCTGTTCAGATGAAGAATTATTAGAATCGTGTGTTATTCATTACAGAGATTACTATAACCAGTTACAGAAAGATTTCTACTTTACTTTTCCATCCAGCTGCTCTACAAAGCCGCATTTGCCGCATTTCATCCGGAATATATTATCTTCATCACTATAATTACAGCTCATTTCAATTAATTCTGCTTTATCATATCCGCAACTTTGGCAGATATGGTCATGCACTGCTAAGATATTCTTAGAGTCAAGCACTTCAATACGTTTGCTTCCGTCAATGTTCTTTAATATCATCGTTTCGGAAGAAGTTTTGAGTTCAGGTTGAAGATGGCCTTGAGGGCATTTGAGCCATTTCCCATAGGGATTGCTTTCTGGGATTAATAAACTTCCGCAGGTGTGGCAGAACATCTTATTCTTGAAATGAGAGTTATTTAAAATACTTTCCCCCACCACATTTAAATACCCCCATATAATTCTCAAGTTATGCAAGCCTCACTTAAACTCTTCCGTATCTTCGGCATAGATATTAAACTGCACTTTACATGGTGGTTTGTATTTCTGCTGTTAATATGGAGTCTTTCCACCGGATTCTTTCCACAGTTCTTTCCAGGATATCCTATTACCACATATTATCTCATGGGCATAGTTGCATCTTTACTTTTATTCGTCTCAGTCCTGCTGCATGAACTAGCACATTCTTTAGTTGCTAAAGCCAAAAATATTCCCGTAGAAAGTATCACCTTATTCTTTTTTGGAGGTGTAGCCGGAATAACCAAAGAAGATTTGAAGCCGAGTTCAGAATTACAGATGGCACTAGCTGGACCCTTGTTCTCATTAGTGTTAGCCGGAATATTCTTATTAATCAACAAAACTATTGGAAATGGAATAATCGCTGCGGTAACTTTTTACTTATATCAACTAAATTTAATCTTAGCTATATTCAACTTAGTCCCAGCGTTCCCTTTAGATGGAGGCAGAGCTTTCCGCGCCATACTTTATTTGTATTACAAAGACCTAAAGAAAGCAACTAAGATAGCTGCTTATGGTGGAAAGTTCTTCGCGGGAGTGATGTTATTTCTAGGAATATTCGCTTTAATTGGTGGAGAGAGTAGCGGGTTGTGGTTTATCTTTTTAGGTGGATTTTTGTATGTCATCGCTAAAGCCAGTTATGAACAGGTAGTAATTAGAGAAGCGTTATCAAAAATTTATGTATTCGAGTTAATAAGTAAAGCAACAACCATTTCACCAACCATGAAATTTTCGGAATTTGTAGAAAAGTACAAAAATATTACTGAAGATGCATTCGTAATAAGCGATAGTAAATTTGTAGGAATCTTAGATTTTAGAAGAATAGAACAAACTTCTCCGGAAGCCAGAGCTAAACTTCCGTTAAAACAATTAGCCAAACCATTATCCGCTATCAAACATCTGCAAGCTAAAGATTCTGCGTATACTGCATATCGATTATTTTCAGAAGAGAATTTAGAGCTGCTGCCAATATATGAGAATAATAAGTTAAAAGGCTTTATTACTAATGGTAAGCTTATGCATCGCTTAGCCTGGAATTTAAAATATGGAGTTCATGATGATAAAAACAGAAATTCTAAAAATTCTGCAAAAGTTAACCGGACATAAATTTGTAGAAGTAGTCCTGCAAGGTAATTCAGCCATAGATTCTGCCTTGTCTATTATCCCAAAAGATAAAATAATATTAATCCCTGAAGAAGGAGGATGGATTCATTACCATAAAGCACCAAAGAAGTTGGGATTAAAAATACTCGAAGTAAAGTGTGATGATGCCAAAATTAATTTAAATGATTTGAAACGTAAATTAACTTCTAATTCCTGCGATGTTTTTCTGTACCAGAACCCAGGCGGATATTTCGCTGAGCAGCCGATGAAAGAGATTTATGAATTGTGCCAGAAGCATAATTGTGTTGTGATTATGGATGTTTCAGGAGGAATTGGAACTGAATTATGTGACGGAAAGTTTGCAGACATCATAGTTGGAAGCTTCGGTGAATGGAAGCTGGTCGAAGCAAAAAAGGGAGGGTTTATTTCGTGCCAGAATAAAGGACTGTTTGACAAGGTTAAAAAGCACACTAAACCATTAACTGATGGAGTTAAACTAAACATTATCTTAACTAAATTACATGAGCTTCCAGAAAGAATTAAATTTTTATTAAGTAAAAGAGAAAAAATCATTCGGGACCTTAAAGAGTATGATATTATTCATCCCAAAGAGAAAGGATTTGTAGTGATAGTTAAGTATAAAGATGATACAGATAAGAGTAAAATTATTTCTTATTGTAAACAAAACTCACTTCCGTTCACTGAATGCCCGCGATATATCCGTCTGAATAAACCAGCTATTTCAATTGAAGTGAAGCAGCTACAGAATTAAAATATATTACTCTCTTGCGCCAGATCCACGAACTAGATATAAATCACGAGTTCTACTTTGTGGATGATAATCTGCTACCGGCCTACGAGAATGATATTCTGGCGCGGTTATTGTCCCCAGCTCTGCTTTACTTCGTTCTCGAACCATGTCTTCAATTAGTCTTTCTGAACCATACACTCCTAAAGCTCTTAATGCAGCATACATTTTATCTACCTCCTATCAATTTTATAGTAAATCACAAAAGTAATGGAACATTACACCATGCGATTTACTATTTAGCGAATCTTGCAAATGTTCCATTATTAACGAGATTCGCTATTAGTTAAAGCTGTTTTTATTCTATCTTTTGTTTTCTGAGGATATCTTCGGAGATAATTTTCTAATTTATCCCTGTTGATTTTCTTCCTAAGCACTTTCAAGATAGAGCGATCAATATTTTCATTAAAAATGATAAAGTCAATAAAAGTTTTCTCCAAGTCAGAATAAGGCAGATAGAAATCTCCTTCTTTAACCCACTCAAATCCAAAGAAATACTTTTTGTTTGTATTTCTCACCAGAATGTTTGTTCCTAAAACGTTTCTTATTCCTCTTCTAACTTTTTGCGGAGTTATAATTACAGGTATAGTTTCCTGCTCCCATAGTCCAAAGTGACTTAAAGCGCTCTGCAAACCAAGATAAGCCGGCTTGAATGCAAAAACTGCCAGAGAACTTTCATTATACTTAGAATAATATCCTTTTCCCACCTTATGAATTTTGCCTTTCTTCAACAAGTTAGAAATCATTAATTTAGCATAATTGCTCCTGCTTTTGTCAACTCTAACCATTCTTTCTATGGATTTAAAATCTACTACTAGGCTTTTCTCAAATAAGCGTTCAATTTTAGTTAAGTGAATTATTGTTCCCATTTTCTTTGTATATAATTCATCATCTCTTTAGCTGAAGGCACAATCCCTTCCAGCAGAATTGTTTTCAGATTTTCTTCGTCAACTGGTTTTTTATAGTTCTTAATCAGTAATCCCATTTCTTTAATCTGTTTGAGGTGTTCAACGTTCTTTAATAAAAAGAAAACGTCCCACAAGTCTCTGATTTTTAATCTTTTCAAATAAGTGTTGATTTTTTCAGCCAAAAAAACTTCCGGTGTTAAGCTGTAAATTGAAATAAAATTGCCATCAGACATCTCATAATCACAGATAATTCCCCGAATTTTTTGAAAAGTCGCTTCTAGTCTAACTGAGGTTCTATCCAACTCTAGTTCAGAATAGATGCTGTTTTCGGATATTTTCTTCTTTTTTATCTCAAATCCGCGTCGTTTCAGGCTTTCAAATAATCGTTCGAGCTTTTCTTTGTCTTTTTGGAGATAAAAGTCTAAATCCTCTGAAAACCTCTTTCCAGAGTAGCACCGCCAGATGGCAGTTCCTCCATGTAAAACCGCTTTATTAAAGCAGGAATAAACTTCTTTAATGATTAAGTCTTGAGCTGAAGCTATCTTTCGGTGAACTTCTCGTTTCAGTCTTACTTGCAGGGGTATTTTTTCCATGTTGTAGGTGTTTGCTTGATTTATGCTGTTAACAAAAGATATGTATTTATATATCTTTCGTTGATAAGGCACAGTCCAAAAAGTGAGTGATAGCACCATTATCACCACTGCCCAGAAAAATCGAGAGTGATTTTCTGGGCTGAGATGCGATAGTTGCATCTCA